>CAZYSW010000113.1:1594-13887 GCA_964650105.1 uncultured Nannocystaceae bacterium | reverse complement strand
CTCCCCGAGCAGGGCGAGGAGGACCACCGGCTGATCCGGACGCTCCGAGAGACGCTGGAGAACATCAACGCGAAGAACTACGAGGAGTACTTCCACGACGCGATCGACTTCCGGGACGAAGCGTTGGAGCTGTTCTCGACCGGCTACTTGAGCATCGAGGACCGCGCCAGCGCCGAGGGGCTGTTTCAGCGGGTGCGGCTGAAGACGGCGAAGATCGTCGAGACGCTCAAGCGCCCGTCCGAGGAGATCGTGGAGTACCTGGCCACTGCGCAGCGCAAGTACCTGGCCAACTTCTCCATCTTCCAGTCGCTGCCCGACACCTGGAGCATCGACCACGTGTTTCCGGCGGCCCCGCTCAGCCGGCACGGGGAGCGGCCGAGCCTGTTCTCCGAGATCGTGGACATCACCTGCGACAGCGACGGGTGCGTCAAGAGCTTCGCGCATCCCGAGGAGAACATGCGGTTTCTGCCGCTGCACGAGCGCCACGATCGCAACGATCGCTACTACATCGGGTTCTTCATGACCGGGGCGTACCAGGACAGCCTGGCCAACGATCACAACCTGTTGGCCCGGACCCACGAGGTGGTGGTGCGCAGCGAGGACGATCCGCCGCCCGCCGGTCGGGGCGTGGAGCGCATGGAGTTGCAGGAGGGCGTGGTGCTCGACGTCAAGATCGGGGCCACCAACGAGGACGCACTGGAGGCGATGGACTTCGACGTCGAGTCGATGCTCCACGAGATCCGCAATCGGCACCTGGAGGCCGAGACCACCCTCGGCCCCTCGTGGGCGCTCGGGCTCCTGCAGTCGTACCCGTACCTCACTCGGGAGTAGCCACCGCGTCGGCCTGCGGCCGCGCCTCGGCCTCGAGGTTGGAGTAGAAGCCCGGCAGCGAGGGCCGCTCGCCGCGGATGCTCTCCATGGTGTCCACCGCCTGGGCGGCCTGCTCGAACACCCGCCTCCACGGGACGTCCGGCGGTTCCATGCCGGGCTGGAGGACGCGCGCCAGGGCGCGGGTCACCGCGCCGCCGAAGAACGTGCGCTGGTCGCCGGCACTGCATCCGAAGCTCGGTCGGTCCTCGGCGGTGGCGACCAGCGCGGTGATCCGCGGGAGGCTGCGCAGATCTTTGCCCGGCCGCTCGCGCGTCGTTTCGTCGGGCGTGGGGTCGTGGCCGATGAACCCGCCCGAGAAGCAGCCCTGGAGGACGACGACGATGGGCGTGTCGTCGGAGAAGGCCTCCAGGGTCTCGGTCAGGTAGGCCGGCGTGACCAGGAGATCGCGGGGATCGGTGCCGCGGCGCAGCGCCTCGACGATGCCCTCGATGTCCTCGAGGGGCGGGGACGGCCCCGCCTGCAAGGCCAGCACGTGCTGGTCGAGGATGGCGTGCTCGCGTGCGGTCAGCGTGGGGTACCAGTCGGCGTCACCTTTCTCGTACATCCGTCGTGCCACCCGCAACAGCGAGCGGAGCCCGTGGGTGGTGACGTAGAGGTAGACGAACGGCGGATCCCGTCGGGCCGCGTCGAGGAGATCGCGGCGCAGACGTGCCGGCTCGGCGCGGCGACAGCCTCGAAGGGCCCCGGCCACCTTCGTGTACTGCTCGCGGTCCTCGTTCCAGGCGCGTCGCGTGGGTTTGGCGTAGTAGCAGACGATCTCGTCGGGCTCGATGCCGGCCTCGGACCACAGGCGGCGCTGCTCGACGATCTCGGCCGCGAAGTTGGCGACGTCGTCACCGCCGGCCACCAGAAACACCTTGGCGCCCGGGGGCAACTCGCCCTCGTCGTAGGCCATGGTGTCGAACGGGGTGGGGCCGGGCGGGTCGGTGTGCGTGCCGTGGCGGGGGCAACCCGTGGCGACGAGCGCGACCAGCATCGCCGCGAGGTGGATCCCCGGGATCGCCCGTCCACTCGCAGCGTCCTCCGATCGTCTCAAACCCGAGCGACCGCCTCGATCTCGACCTTGAAATTGTAGGGGAGCCGACGGACCTCGACGCAGGTGCGCGCCGGTGGGTTGTCGCCGGGGAAGAACTCCGCGTAGACTTGGTTGAACAGCGGGAAGTAGGCGAGGTCGGTCAGGTAGGCCGTCACCTTCACCACCTTCTCGAGCCCCGCGCCGGCTTTCTCCAGCGTCCGCTCCAGGTTCTGCAGGGTGACGCGGACTTCGTGGGCGAAGTCGCCGGGTCGAAGGGTCAGGTCGTCGACGTCGACCGCCGCATGGCCCGACGTGTAGATCCACCCGTCGCTCGTGCGGTGCCACGAGAAGACGGGACCGTGTTCCATGTTGCGAGTCGCGAGTGGAGAAGGCATCGAGGTCCCGCCTTTTTACCCCAAGTCCGAACCGGACGGGAGGACGCCCGGGATGGGGGCGTCCAGGGCGTGCACGATGTCCTCGACGCAGGCATCGACGTGACGCGCGTGGGTGCGAAAGCTCAACACGCACACCCGCAGGGTGAAGGCCTCGCCGTCCTCCACCGGCAAGGCGGTACTCGACAAGAACACGCGATGACGGCGATTGATCGCCTCCAAAAGGGCGGCGTTGCGTCGGTTCCAGGCGTCGAGCGGTTCCGAAGGCCGGCGCGCCGCCCGGAACGGAACGGTGGAAAGCTGAGGGGCGTCGACGATTTCGAGCGGCGCACCGGCTTCCACCTCCCGGCGCAGCGCGGCGTGAAACCGCCGGGCCAGCTCCAACTTCTCCGCGACCGCGGCCCGAAAGGCCGCGGCGCCGTGGAGCTGCAGGGGCAGCCAGACCCGCAGGCCGCGAAAGTCACGGCTGAGCTCGGGGCCGAAGTCGCTGGGGCTGGGAGGCTCCTCGCTGCGATCGAAGGCATCGAAGTCCTGCAGGTAGCTGGCCCGCGTGGCATGGGCGCGAAACAGCGCCATCCCGTCGCGGACCAGCAAGCACCCGGTGCCGTAGGGGAGGAACAGGCCCTTGTGGGGATCGAAGGTGATGGAGTCGGCGCGCTCGATGCCGGCGAGGAGGCGGCGGCCTTCGTCGCACAGCACGAAGGCGCCCCCGTAGGCAGCGTCGACGTGGTGCCACAGCCCGTGCTCGTCGCACAGGTCCGCCACGGCACCGAGCGGGTCGATGGCGCCGGTGTTGGTGGTCCCCGCCGCGGAGACCACCAGGAAGGGACGGAGCCCCTCGGCGCGGTCGCGCGCGATGGCTTCGGCGAGGGCGTCGGGGCGTAGGCGGAAGCGTTCGTCCACCGCGATGGCGCGTACGTTCGTGGGGGGGATCCCCGCCAGGCGGATCGACTTGGAGACCGAGTGGTGGGCTTGCGTGGAGGTGTAGGCCGTCGCGTCTCGATAGTCGCCGCCGTCGGCCAGCTTGTCGTGGCGGGCGGTGACGACCGCGGCGAAGTTGGCGAGCGAGCCGCCCGAGGTGAACAGACCGCGCGCCTGATCGCCCAACCCGAAGGCGCGCGCCAACCAGGCCAGGGTGTCGGCCTCCAGGCGACAGAAGGCCGGGGCCGCGGCGGCGACCCCCGTGTAGCGATTGAAGGTGGTGGATACCAGATCCGCCATCGCGGCTGCCGGCAGCCCGCCCCCGGGCACGTAGGCCAGGTAGCCGGGGCCGGAGGTGAGGAAGGACGCGCCCGCGGCTCGGCGCAACAGGTCGATCAGGGCCGCCACGCCGCCGGGGTGGGGGGCCTCGCCGATGGGGGTGCTCACGGCCTGCGCGATGTCCAGTCCTTCGCGGCCCACCTTGCCCACCGCAGGCTGGTCCTCGACGGTGGTGATCGCCTCGATCGCCAGCTCTCCGAACGCCGCCAGCCAGGCACGCAACGTCGCCTCGTCGGGCTCGAGCGAGGTGAGATCGGGTTCGGGATCAGTCATGGAATCTCGAGAGGTCGAGGTAACGATCGCGCAGCTCCGTCTGCCGCGTGGTGAGGTCGATGGGCGCGCCACGAATCCACACCGCGTCGGGTACCGTCGACAGCTCGAAGGGATCGCCGCTCCAGACCACCAGGTTGGCGACCTTGCCGGGCTCGACCGATCCGTAGTCGCCCTCCATGCCGTAGGCCCGCGCGGGCACCAGGGTGACGGCAGCGAGCGCGGCCTCGGGCGGCAGGCCGTGGGCGATCGCGATGCCAGCCTCCTGGGTGACGTTGCGGACGTTGTGGGCTTCCCCGAGCACGGCGATGCCGACCTCGACCCCGGCGGCGTGCAGGAGCGCGGCGTTGTCGAGGCGCGCGCCGAGGTGATCGAAATCGCCGGGGAGGTTGGCCGTCGGTTGCACGATCACCGGCACCCGGGCGTCGGCGAGCACCTCGGCGACGCGCCACGCCTGCGCGCCGCCCAGGATCACGACCTGCAGCCCGTCTCGCCGTGCCAGCTCGACCGCCGCGAGGATGTCGCTGGTCCGATCGGCGTGCAGGTGGAGCTTCATGTCACCGGCGATCACGGGGGCGAGCGCCGCGAGGTCGAGGCGATGAGCGGCGAGATCCCGGCTTTGACGGCGATCGAACGCGGCCCGATTGCGCGCGTAGAAGCGAGCGTCGTCGAGCACCTCTTGCAGTCGGGCCAGGGTCGCGGCCCGGGAGCTCCCGTACGTCTGACCGAGCCGGGCCAGCATGGCCACGCCCGCGCGCGACACGATGGTCCGGTGGTCGCCGGCCACCAGATCGATCCACGCCACCTGGCCCGAGATCAGCCCGCCGGTCGGGCTCACGGCGGCGCTGGTGATGCCGTCGACGGCCTGGATGGGGATCAGGCTGCTGTCGGCGTGGATGGCCGTCGACGCGTCGTGTGCCGCGCGGATCGGATCGTCGGTCTGCTCGGCGTCGTCGCGGGTCGAGCCCTCCATGTCGATCTCGACCAAGCCGAGGCTGGTGGCGGCGGCGACCAACCCGGGGGTGATCCGCTTGCCGCGGAGATCCACGACGCGGGCTCCGGCCGGCGGATCGCCCCCGGCGGTGACGCGAACGATGCGTGGACCCTGAAGCTCGATGACGGCGTCGTCGATGACCCGGCCGTCGCCGACGTGGAGCGTGGCGCCGGCGAGCACCACCCGCGGACCGTCGGCGGTGTCGAACGGAAGCTTGCTGGGCCGAGCCGCAGGGGGCTTGCGCGCCGTCGGCCGGGCGGCGGTCGCCGTCGGGGCGACGCGCCCCTGCGCGAGGTGGGCGTCGAACAGCGCGAGCGCACACGCGACGATGATCGACCATCCGAGCCATCGCCGGATCATCGGACGTCCCCCCCCGCCGCCGGATAGCCGAGCTCGAAGTCCGTCCGGGGGCGCGGACCCTCGTCGGCGAGGCGGTCGTACACCAGCGCTCCTTCGATGTAGACCCGCTCGGCCTTGGTGTAGACGCTGAACGGGTCGCCGCTCCAGACCACCAGATCGGCGTCCTTGCCGGGTTCGACCGAGCCCACGCGATCGTCGACGCCCAGCACCCAGGCAGCGTTGAGGGTGATCCAGCGCAGGGCCTCGTCGTCCGAGATCTCGATGCCCGCCCGGCGACCCGCCCACATGGCCTTGGCCGCTTCCTGGTTGAGGCGCTGGATCCCGACCGCGCTGTCGGAGTGGATGACGGCGCGGGCCCCGGCGTGGGAGACCAGCGCCGCGTTCTCGCGGATGCCGTCGAACGCCTCGATCTTGAAGCCCCACCAGTCGGCCCACACCGACGCGGCCACCCCTCGCTCGGCCAGCCGATCGGCGATCTTGTAGGCCTCGACCGCATGGTGGAAGCTGCGGATCGAGAAGCCGTACTCCTCGGCGAGGTCCATCATGATGGACATCTCGTCGGCACGATAACAGTGGTTGTGCACGAGGCGACGCCCCTCCAGCACCTCCACCAGCGTCTCGAGGGCGAGATCGCGGTCGGGGGGCTCGGGCGGCAACGCGTTCTTGCCGTCGTCGTCGTTCCCCTCGGTCTTCTTCTTTGCGCCGCAGGTGCCCGCGTCGTCCTGGTGCTCGGCTTTCCAGCGCATGAGCTCCTCGCGGTGGCGCTTCCACTTCCGCCGGTAGGCCACCGCTTGCTCGAAGGCCGCCCGGAAGCCGGCGATGTTGCCCATGCGGGTGTAGGGGCCGCCCTTGTCGCGATACACCCGCTTGGGGTTCTCGCCGCAGGCCATCTTGAGCCCTTCGGGCGCGCCGACGAAGCGCGCGTCCGCGGCGCTGCGCACGCCCGGATACAGCTTGACCGTGAAGCTCCCGCCACCGATCAGGTTGGCGGAACCCGGGAGGATCTGCATGGTCGTGACCCCGCCGGCGCGCGCCCGATCGATCTGGGGATCTTGCGGCCAGTACCCGTCGAGCGCCCGCACGCCCGCCGTGGTGGGAGCGACGATCTCGTTGCCGTCCTCGTGCGCCCGCAAATGGGGCGAGGGGTAGACGCCGATGTGGCTGTGGGTGTCGATGAGGCCGGGGGTAATCGTCTTGCCGCGGACGTCGACGATCTCGGCCTTCGCGGGGGCCTCCAACTCGGGGCCCACCGCGGCGATTCGGCGGCCGACCACGAGCACGTCGCCGGGATCGTAGATGACACCCGTCGCGGTCATCACGCGACCGCCCCGCAACAGGAGGGCGCGTCCGTCGTGCTCGGTCTCGTCGCGGGCATCGGTGGCACGCCCGGTGCCCGGCTCGCTCGCGATCGGGGACTCGGGCCGGGGCGAGCGTCGGGTGCACGCGCCCAGCACGGTGGCGAACACGACAGCCACGAGCACCGCGGCCATCCACGCGCACGTCGGCGCACGGCGTGAAGCCGCGAGCGCGCCCGACGACGGCCATCCCCGCATGGGCGGACGCTACGACCGTCGAGGGCTCCCTCGCAAGCCCGACCGTTTCGAGAGGGTCCGGCGCGTGAAGGCGGCCCTGCCGCAGCCGCGCGGTGGCGAGCGTGGACGAGCGCAGGTGCTGCGCGTGGGCGATCGCCAGCGCCGACCACGTCCCCCGACCGCGACTTGGGTCGTACACTCCCCGCGATGGCCCCGTTGCAGTCGCTGACGCTTCGCGACCGCTGGATCTACGCGCTCAAGCCCGGCAGTTGGCCCAAGCTGTTGGTCTCGGCGTGGATGGGGCAGGCGATCGGGATCGCCGCGACCGGGCAGGTTCACCTGGGCGGCCTCTTGCTCGGCCTGGCCTTCACACTGTTCGACCTGGCCTACGTCGTGCTCGTCAACGACTGGGGGGACCAGGAGGTCGATGCGCTCAAGCGCCGGTTGTTCCCCGAGTCGTGCTCGCCCAAGACGATCCCCGATCGGATCTTGGAGTCGCGTTCGGTCGGTCTGGCCGGCGCCGGGGCGGCGGCCGCCGCCGCCGGCATCGCCATTGCGGCGCAGGAGTTCCTCGGCCGCCCGGGGTTGGCGTGGGGCGGGTTCGTCTGCCTGGGGATCTTCTGGGCATACACCTTGCCGCCGTTGCGGCTGAACCATCGCGGCGGCGGGGAGGTCCTGGAGATGCTGGGGGTCGGCTTTGCGCTGCCGTGGTGGAATGCGTATGCGCAAAGCGGGACGGTGCTCCCCGCGGGATTGGTGCTGTTGCCCGGGTTCGGGTTGCTTTGTCTGGCCAGCGCGCTCGCCAGCGGGTTGGCCGACGAGGACAGCGATCGCCTGGGCGGCAAGCGGACGTTCGCCACCTTGTTCGGCGGCGCGGCCGTGCGCTCGGCGGTCGAGGGGCTCGTGCTGGGGGCGGCACTGGTGTGGGCCGCGATGCCATGGTTGGCCCCCCACTACTGCACCTGGTGGATGGTCGCGCCGGCCGTCGGCGTGATGGTCCTCGACTACCGGGCGCTGCGGAAGGTCGGGGCCTCGCCCGACGTGCAGACGCCTCACGGCCTGTCGCACTACAAGCACACCCTGCACGAGTGCATCTGGCGGGGGGCGACCGCGTTCGCCCTGGCGGTGGCCATCACGGGGATCCTGGAGGGTGGGCTGGGAGGGATCGGGTGAGGGCGTCCGCGGCGTGGAGCGTCGATCGGCTGCGGCGGCTGGATCGCGCGCTCCTGGACGGCGATGGGTCGTTTCGGACCCTGGCCCCCGACCGCGATCGCGCGCACCTGCCTTCGGAGCTGCTGGACGTCGCGCTGTCGCCCGACGACGATGGCTCGCTGGTCGAGGTCGCCGCAGAGGGCATCGAAGCGGTGTTTTCGGCCATGATGCGAGCGTTTCCCGGCAACTTGTTGTGGGACCTCGATCACCTGGTGGTCTCCGTGCTGCGCAACGCCCGGTCGAGCCCCACCCCCACGCAGACGGCATCGACTGCGTTCTCCCGCATCGCCACGCTGCAAGACCTTTTCGGCGGCCATACCACGATTCGTTTCCGCTACGTCCACGATTTCGTCTACGGCTTCGACTGGGCCAAGTGGGTCGGGCGCGCGCCGCAGACCCGCGCGGGGATCGGCCCGTTCGATTCCATCTTCATCGAGGCCATGCTGACGCGGGGCGACGAGCTTCTGCAGGCCATCGAGGAGGGCGACGACGCCCGGTATCCCCCGCTGCCGCCCGACCGGCCCCGCAACGCGTTCGGGTTTTCGCGCGAGCCCGATGCCGAGCTCGCGCTGATGCGGCACCTGGCCGGGGCCGATCTGTTGCCGGTGCGCGCCTGGGAGGCCGACGCGCGGCCGCGGTGGGATCGCCCCTATGCTCGCCTGCGCAACGAGGCGGCGCGGCAACTGGCGTTGTACGGGGAGGCAGCATCGTGATCGCGCACGCTCGGAGGGTGGGCGCGACGGCGCACCAACGGTCGCGTGGGATCCACGCGAAGCGGCGAGAGGGAGCCCGCCAATGAGGAAGTACGACTACGACCTGTTCACGATCGGCGCCGGGTCGGGTGGCGTAGCCGCCAGCCGGCGCGCAGGGGCCTACGGTGCCAAGGTGGCGATCTGCGAGGCGCGGCGGGTCGGAGGCACCTGCGTGCTGCGGGGTTGCGTGCCCAAGAAGTTGTTGGTGTACGGGTCGCAGCTTCGGGACGAGCTCCAGGACGCTGCGGGATACGGCTGGGAGATCCCCGCGTTCCGCCTGGATTGGGGACGTCTGGTCCGCGCCAAGAATACCGAGCTCGACCGGCTGGAGGGCGTCTATCTTCGCCTGCTCCGCAATGCCGGCGTGGAGATCGTGCACGGGCGCGGTGTGGTGATCGATCCCCACACCGTGGAGGTCGAAGGGCGGCGCTACACCTCCGAGAAGATTCTGATCGCGACCGGGGGGCGACCTTTCGTGCCGGAGATCGTGGGGCGAGAGCACGTCATCACCTCGGACGAGGCCCTGGACTTGACCGAGGTGCCCGGTCACCTGGGCATCGTGGGTGGTGGGTACATCGCCGTCGAGCTCGCGGGCGTCTTCCACAACGCGGGGGCGGAGGTGACCATGTTCGTCCGCAGCGACGAGGTCCTCACGGATTTCGACGAGGACATCCGGCGCGTGCTCGGTGCGGAGATGCGGCGTCGCGGCATCCGGATCCGGATTCGAGACCAGGTCAAGCACATCGGACAGGTGGACGGCCGCTTGCGGCTACATTGCGAAGACGAGCACGTGCACGACGTCGATGCGGTCCTGTACGCCACCGGGAGGCTCCCCAACACCCGCGATCTCGGCATTTTGGAGCTGGGGGTACGGACCGATCTGGAGGGGGCGATCGAGGTCGACGCGTGGTCGCGAACCTCGGTGCCCAGCATCTTCGCCGTGGGTGACGCGACCACTCGCCCGGCGCTGACGCCCGTCGCCATCGCCGACGCGCGGGCGTTCGCGGAGACCGAGTTCAACGACAACCCCACGCCCGTCGACCACGCCGCGGTCCCCACCGCCGTGTTCTCGCAGCCCCCGGTGGGGACGGTGGGCCTGACCGAGGCCGAGGCCCGGGCGCGGTACGACGACGACGTGATCGTCTACCGGGCGGAGTTCCGCCCCATGAAGTACGTGCTGCCCGGACGCGAGACGAGGACCATGACCAAGGTGGTCGTCCGACGCAGCACCGACGCCGTCCTGGGGATCCACATGGTCGGGCTCGATGCTCCGGAGATCATCCAGGGGTTCGCGGTCGCGCTGCGCTGCGGGGTGACGAAAAAGCAGCTCGACGCCACGGTCGGCATTCACCCCACGTCGGCCGAGGAGCTGGTGACGATGACCACGCCCGTGGCGTGAGGCGAACGGCCCACGTCTTCGTGTCGTGGGTAGGCTGGACTGGAGCGCCCGCCGCCCGCATCGGCGTGCTGCATGCGGTCGGTGTGGTCCCACGTCGACCACCGACAGGTGCGGCACGGCGGGCCCGTTGCCCCCGAGCAATCCATGGCAGTCCCCGACCCGCGTCGCGCATCGCCGCCGACGCCTCCGACGGATCCCACCGGGTCCGCGGGAGGGCTGGAGCGCACGCGCTGGCCGGGGTCCACTGGGGGTCCTCGCCCCCCCGCCTCGGCGCCTTCGAAGGCCGCCTCGTCGCACGCGAAGGGTCCCGAGGTGAGGGGGGTGCGGGCGGGCCTCGGCACCTTTTCACGTCCGCGGTGGTTGGGTAGAAGTCGACGCGAGGAGGCCGAGCACCATGGGCCGCACCTTCGAGAACCGCAAGCAGGCCATGTTGAAGCGAGGGGACCGCGACGCCAAGGCGTTCACCCGCTGTGGGCGCCAGATCAGCATGGCCGTCAAGGCGGGTGGGGGCGATCCCGACACCAACCCGGCGCTTCGGCGGGCGATTCAGAACGCGCGCTCGGTGAACATGCCCAAAGACAAGATCCAGAGCGCCATCGACAAGGCCTCGGGGATCGGCGGGACTGCGGACTACGAGCAGGTGCTCTACGAAGGCTATGGGCCGCACGGGATCGCGATCCTGGTCGAGACCGCGACCGACAACCCCACGCGCACCGTCGCCAACCTTCGGTTCGCCTTCAAGAAGGAGAACGGAAACCTGGGCGCCACCGGAAGCGTGTCGTTTCTGTTCGACCACCTCGGCGTGTTTCGTCTGGCGCCCGACGGCGTGGATCGAGACGAGTTGGAGCTCGAGCTCATCGATCACGGGCTCGAGGAGGTCGTCGATGGCCAGGACGACGACGGCAAGCCCCTGATCGTGCTGCGCTGCGCCCGGGAGAGCTTCGGTGCCCTGCAGGCCGCCCTCGAGGCGCGGCAAGTGACGCCCGTGTCCTCGGGGTTCGAGTGGGTCCCCAAGACGACGACCGAGCTCGGAGAGCGCGAGGCCGAGGCGGTGATGAGCCTCATCGAGCGCCTCGAACAGGACGACGACGTGCAGGAGGTGTTCTGCAACCTCGCCTGAGGCGGGCGGGACTCACAGCCCTTCGTCGGCCAGGCGGATCAAGATACGAGTGTCGGCCTCGGCCCCCGTCGCGAGCTGCTGGGGCACGGCCCGGGTGCGCACGCGGTCGGGTTCGACGCCGGCGTCCTCGAAGATGTCGGCCATCGCCTCGGCGATGCCCATCGCCTGACCGTCGGCCTGCGTGATCTCCAGGATCTCGATGGTTTCGCCCTGCAGAGCGCCGGTCTTCATGCACTCGGCCAGGCGCGTCAGCGGGTTGCCGGCGATGGGGGACTGCTCCTCGCCCGGCAGCGCGGCGGCAGCGTCGATCTCGGGACAAGCCGAGATGAGCGTGCCGCTGATGTCGACGACCACGGGGCCTTCCACCACCGGGCCCTCCTGGGCACCGAGCTGCCCCGCGCGCCCCGTGCGCTCGGCGTTCGTCCCTTCCATGGCCTCCATCGACGCACCCGTGGGTGACCGCTCACCCTGGGCACCCGGCTGCTCGAGGCCATTGCCGCCGTTGCGACAGCCGGTGGAGATCAGGGCGGCGGTGGCCAGGCACGCGAGAATGCGAGTGAAGTGCATCGTCCGTCTCTTTCGTCTCGGGGCGAGCCGTCGTGAGGAAGGGTCCTCGCCTCGCACGACGAGGCGACCCGACACGCCAGGGACTCGGCCACGCGCGCACCCTGACACGGTCCCCGGCGGTGGCTACCGAGACCGCGCCGCGGTCGGCGAACGAACGCGGGCCGCCCTCGGCACCGCGTGGGAATCGGTGCGCGCGCCGGGAGACCGACGGTCGCGAGCCGCGAGGCCTTTACACGAGCGCCCTGCCGCGTCCGGACCCGGTCATCGAAAGCGTGCTTCGGCTTCGGTCCGCGCCTGGTCGAACCGTTCCTGGTCGCCGATGCGCTGCAGGTGGGCGAGCCACGCTTGCCACACGCGAGGTTCGTCGGGGGTGCGCTCCATCATCTTGGGGAGGACGATCTCGGCCACCTCGGGATCGCGCATCGCCAGCGCGTAGAGCATGCCGCGGGCAGGGGCGAACTCCGGCGCGAGCTCGTACGCGCGCGTGTAGAAGTCGAGGGCCTCGCGCGGCACCGTTTGCGCATCGCCG
>CAZYSW010000113.1:0-1584 GCA_964650105.1 uncultured Nannocystaceae bacterium | reverse complement strand
GTGCGTGCTCGCCCTTCAGATAGTCTTGGAGCGCCGCGGCGAAGCTGCGGGTGGCCCGGGCCAGCGCGTCGAGCTCGGCCTCGGTTCCGCCGACGAGCAACTCGCGAGGAAATCCATCGGCGTAGCTCAGCAGGTCGCGCAGGTTGTCCCAGCCCCGCCACGGGTCCGAGGTGTAGGCGGCCCGCGGCGCCCCCAGAAGAACGCGCGGGTGGAGGTCGGTGTTGAGGGGGGCGTCCCCCGCGAACGACTCCAGCTCCTGGCGGTCGAGCAGATAGGCAGCGAGGAGGTCGCGGGCGTCGGACATCAGGAGCTCCTGATGGATCGGCCGACCCAGGCGGTGGGTGAGGTCCTGGAGATCGACGCGAAGGCGATCGTCCGGTCCCTCGGGGTTGCGGCCGAGCAGGACCAGCGCCGGGGTGCTCACGTTGTAGATGCCGAGCATGGCGTGGCTTTCGGGATACACCGCAAGGAACGTCGCGACGATGGTTCGAAGCGTCGAGGCGTCGAGCTGGTACAGGGGCAGCCACTGCGCGAACAGACCCCCCTCGGCCAGGCGATCGCGGACGTTCTCGAAATGCTCGCGGGCGTACAGGCCTCCCGCGCCGTCCCGACCAGGGTGGAACAGGTCGGCCACCACGATGTCGTAGGTGTCGGTGGACGCCGCGACGAACCGGCGGGCATCCGCGGCGTGGAGCGTCACCCGGGGATCGGTGTAGACGCTGCGGTTGATGGCCTCGAAGAAGTGCAGCTCGTCGAGCACCGCGGGGACCAGCTCCACGGCGTCGACGCGTTGCAGCTCACTGTCGACCACCGCGCCGAGCGTGGCGCCGGTCCCCACGCCAAGAAACAGGGCCGTGCGGGCCTGGGGGTGAAGCAGAAGCGGGAGGTGCCCCATGCGGCGCTCGCCGAAGGCGAACGCGCCGCCCATGCGAAACACGCGGCCGACCTGCAGTCGACGCAGTGGCGTGTCGCCCTGCCGCGCGGTGTGCTCGCTGACGATCACGAGGCCCATGGCCGTCTCGCGGCGGTCGAGGATCTTCCACTCGGGGTCGGGGGCGACCAGGACGAGGCTCCGCGGCGCGAACGCGGTGAGGCCGACGACACCGAAGATGGGGACGAGCTGCCACATTCGAGGGAAGCGTCGGAACCACGTGAACACCCCGAACAAGAAGAGGTATCCGTACACCACCACGAACACGGCGTCCCGGTAACCGGTCGCGGGCACGACCAGCACGCCGAACACCAGCGGGGCCAAAGCGGAGCCCAGGGTATTGAGGGCGTAGGCCTTGCCGGTGCCCCCCGACGCGAGCAGACCGAGCAAATGGCTGAACAGCGCGCCCATCAGGATGGTGGGCGGGCCGAACACCGCCAGTGCCAGGAGCATCTCCGCCACCAGGTGGGTCGCGTAGCTGCTGCCGTCGGGAGCGAGCGCTTCGAGCATGGCGGGGGTGCGATGCAGGACGAGGGAGGCCACCACGGCCGAGACCGCCAATGCGACGAGCATCGCCGCGGCCACCGTCGCGGGGCGTCCCGAAACGGCCTGACGCGCCCGCCGGCCGTACAGCGCGGCCCCGATCGCCGTGC
>CAZYSW010000112.1:11486-14007 GCA_964650105.1 uncultured Nannocystaceae bacterium | reverse complement strand
GAGGAGGACATCCGGTTCGTCGAGCCCCTCTCGATCCCACAACTGGCAGGTGACCTGCTTGTGCTGCTGGTCGAGTGCCTCGCAATAGTTGCTGAACTTGCATCGCCGCACCTGGTGTCCCGCACCCAGCAGGATCTTCCGAAACCAGTCGGGGTCGGCGAGTGACTGACGTGCAGCCCCCACCACGTCGGCGGCCCCCGCAGCGAGGATCGCCTCGGCCTGCGAGAAGCTGCAGATCCCACCGCTGACGACGATGGGCGTCGAGCATCCCGCGTCGCGAACGGCGGCCCGGATGCGCCGCGCCGCCTCGACGTTGCGACCGAACGGGCCGCGAGCGTCGGAGATCGCCGTCGGCATGCACTCGTAGCCGCTTCGCCCCGTATACGGGTAGGCAGCCCAGCCGATCTTGGGTTGCTTGGCGTCCTCGAACTTGCCGCCCCGCGACAACGACAGGAAATCCATCCCCGCTTTGGCGAGCTCGACGCCGAAGTACACCGCGTCGTCCACGTCCGACCCGCCGTCGATGCATTCGTCGGCCAAGAATCGACACCCGACGGCGAAGCCGGGGTCGGTGGCCGCTCGCACGGCCGCGTAGACCTCGACAGGCAAGCGGATCCGGTGCTCGCGCGACCCTCCGTACCCGTCCGTTCGGTCGTTTCGCCGCGAGAGGAACGAGGCCATGGTGTAGGCGTGGGCGTAGTGCAGCTCGACGCCGTCGAACCCCGCAGCCTGGGCCCGGACGGCCGCGGCCGCGAAGAGCTCCGGCAAGACGCGCGGGAGGTCGGCGATGTGAGGCTCGTGCACGTCCGTGACGCGCTCGCGCGCACCGAAGCGCAGGGCCTCGAGCTCGGACGGGGTGAGCACCTCCTCCAGCGCCTGGGGGTCCAGGGTCGCGAGCCGTCGGCGGACCTCCGCATCGTCCGCCGCGTCGGGGAAAGCCTCGCGATGCCGGTCGGTGATCCGGAGGAAGCGCTCGAAGAATTTCGCCGGCTCGGGCCGTCGCCGAATGCGAAGAAAGTCGATGAGCTGGATGAACAGCCGGGTCTCGCCCTCGCTCTCGCGCTCGACGACCTCGACGAGCCGTCGCAAGCCGGGAACGAAGCGGTCATGGCCGATGCGCAACAACGGTCCGCTCGGGACGTCGCGAATGCCCGTGGCCTCCACCACCAGCCCGGCGGGGCGTCCCCGCGCGAACCGGCCGTACCACGCCAGGACCTCCGGGGTCACGAAGCCGTCCTCGGTGGCTCGCCACGGGACCATCGCCGGGATCCACGTGCGATGCCGCAGGCGGACCGGTCCCAGCGAAACGGGCTGAAACCACCTCGCCGCCGCGGCCGCCTCCCGAGACGGCCAGTCTCCGTCGGGCAGCGGATGCTTGATCCTCTCCGGTGGTTTCCACATGCGGTGTTTCCGTTCTCGCTGGTGTTCCGTAGTATAGCGGTCCCGTCGTGCGGATTTCGCTCGAACATCGCGCCGCCGTGCTCGTGGGAACCGTAGGGGCCGCATCCGCGGTCGCCCTGCTGTCATCGTGCGATCGAGGTCCCGCCCCGGAGACCTGCTACGACGTCTGCGGCGAGGGCACGCGGTGCGAGAACGGACGCTGCGTCGCCGAAGCGCCGCTCGCCGTCGAAGACGATCCCGCCGATCCGTCGCCCGCCGAGCGCAAGGGCAAGCGGCGCCGCGGCAAGCGAGGCGACGCGGAGCCGGCCCCCGAAAAGGGTGGCGAGACGTTCGTGCCGGTCGACGACAGCCACATCCCGCGCTACGACCCCCGCAAGACCGAGGTCCTGGACATGAACGCAGGGTCCGAGCGCCTGGGCGATCGCACGATCGCCGACCACATGCGCCGGCTCGAGCCGAAGTTCAACGATTGCATCGAGACCGCCGCGCGGCACAGCGACCAGGAGATCCGCGGAGGAAAGGTGGACTTCGTGTTCGGCATCGCGCCGAGCGGCAAGGTCACCAGCGTGACGGTGAAGGCCCCCACGCACCTCGATGTCTTCGGGATCGTGCCCTGCCTGCGCAAGGCCGTGTACGACCACCGCTTCCCCTCGTTCGACGGTCCTCCCATGGGGGTCGACTACAGCTTCGAGGTCGGCTGACGGGCATGGGACGTCGAGCGACGTACCTGGGCGTGTTCGGGGTGGCGCTGTCCACCCTGGTCCTGGAGATCCTGCTCACCCGCATCACCAGCGTGGTCGCCTGGTACCACCTCGCGTTCTTCGTGATCTCGCTGGCCATGTTGGGGATGACCGCGGGCGCGGTGCTGGTGTTCTTGCGCCCGTCGTGGTTCGCCGACGAGCGGATCGGTGCACGCCTGGTCCAGGGCTCGGTCTTGTTGGCGATGTCCACACCCCCTGCGATGGGTGTGGCGCTCGCCGTTCCTCTGCATCCCATCGTCACCGCGTCCGCCTTCGCCAGCACGTTCGGGTATGCGGTGGCACTCGCCGTTCCGTTCACCGTCGGCGGCGTGGTGCTCACGCTCGCGCTCACCCGCGCCGGCCTGCCGCCCGGACGCGTG
>CAZYSW010000112.1:0-11476 GCA_964650105.1 uncultured Nannocystaceae bacterium | reverse complement strand
GGGGTGCGTCGTCGTCATTCCGTTGCTCGACGTCGTCGACGCCCCCTCGGGCACCCTGGTGGCCAGCGCACTGGCGGCCCTGTCCGCCCACGCGTTCGCGCGTGCCGTCCCCGGTGACGAATCCCGCCGCTGGCGTCGAGGCACGCTCTTGCTCGCAGGCGTGCTGATCGCGGCCGCGGCGCTCAACGCCACCGGCAGCACGCGGCTGCTGTACCCCCGCTGGATCAAGGGCCTCGACGAGCACCCCGGGCTTTACGCCTACGAGGGCTGGAACACCTACTCGCGGGTGACGGTGGACCACTCGGTCGAGGCGCCTCCGGTTCTGTGGGCCCCTTCGCGCACGCTGCCCCCCGAGCTCGCGGCCCCCATCGAGCAGCGTGCGATCCGAATCGACGGTGCCGCGGCCACGATGATGGCCCGCCTCGACACTCGACCCGACGACGGGCAGCCGGGATCCCTCGACGATCACGCCTACCTGGCATGGGACATCACCTCCTTCGCGCACCGCCTTCGCCCCGACGGGGCCGCGGCGGTCATCGGGGTCGGGGGCGGCCGCGACGTGCTCGAGGCGGTGAGGGTCGGCCACACGCCGGTGGTGGGCATCGAGCTCAACGACCTCATCGTGCGTCTGCACCACAGACCGGCCGCCGAGGGGGGGATGCGGGAGTTCTCCGGCCTCGCCGACCTCCCGGGGGTCGAGTTGGTGGTCGACGAAGCGCGGTCGTTCATGACCCGCGATCCGCGTCGTTACGCGGTGATCACCATGTCGCTCATCGACACCTGGGCAGCGACCGGCGCGGGCGCCTACGCCCTGTCGGAGAACGGCCTGTACACCGTGGAGGGCTGGCGGATCTTCCTCGGGCGTCTCGAGGAGCACGGGATCTTCACCGTCTCGCGCTGGTACAAGCCCGACTCCCCGGGCGAGACCGCACGCATGCTCGCGCTCGCCATGGAGACGCTGTGGTCGTTGGGTGCGCCCAATCCTCGCGCGCACCTCGTCCTTCTACAGAACCACAGCATCGCGACGCTGCTCGTCTCTCGTCGTCCCCTCACGCCGACCGACGTGGATCGGGTCCAGGAGGAGGCGGTCGCCAAGGGGTTCACCATGATGCTCACCCCCCGGCGGCTCCCCAGCAACCCGGTGTTGCGCGAGCTCGCGGCGATCGAGGACCGCGCCCAGATGTGGCGATGGGCCTCCGCCCAACTCCTGGACATGACGCCGCCCACCGACGAGCGCCCCTTCTTCTTCAACATGCTGCGACCGGCCACCTGGCTGGAGAAGCCGACGCCGGTGGAGTCGCTCGACCTGGCCTTCCTCGGCAATCTGCACGCCACCCAGACGTTGGTCTACGCCACCGGGGTGAGCGCGATCCTGACGTTTCTGACCGTCATCGTCCCGCTGGGGGCGCGGCGGCGCGCGTTGTCGGGCTATCGCACCGTCGATCTCTTGGCGGCCTGCGGCTACTTCGCGCTCATCGGGCTCGGCTTCATGTTCGTCGAGATGGGGCTCTTGTCCCGACTCAACGTCTTCCTCGGGCATCCGACCCTCGCGTTGGCGGTCCTCCTGGGCGGGGTGATCTTCTTCACGGGGCTGGGGAGCCTCGCGTCGGCACGCGTGCCGGTGGAGCGGCGGCTCGTGGCGCGGACCTATCCCCTTTTGCCGGCGGCCCTGGTCGGCATCGCGGCAGCCCTCGTTCCGGTGGTCCTCGCCGGACTGGCGGGGGCGGGAACACCGATCCGCGTGCTGGTCGGCATCGCCATGGTCGGGCTGCCCGCACTCGGGATGGGCCTGGGATTTCCGCTCGGCCTGCGCCTGGTCGGCGGGCTGCGGCGTGAGGGTGCCGCCGATCTCGGCCCGTGGATGTGGGGGATCAATGGGGCGTGCGGGGTGGTGGCCAGCGGATTGGCGCTCGGCTGCTCGATGGTCTGGGGAATCTCGACCACCCTGGGCGTGGGGGCAGTGTGCTATCTCCTATTGCCCTTGGCGACCGCCCGCCTTCAGGCGTCGGGTGGCACGAACCTCGGTTGACGTCTCGCGAGACGCCCGAAGACGCCTTTCCCCTCTTCGCGACGTCGTGAGCGACCGCCCGGATCCCGGGGGGTGACTCCCGTTTCGGACGTGTCGTGGGGCTGTTACGTTCCCCACCGATGACCTGGAGCTTCGTCGTCGCGTCCACCCTTGCGCTGGCGCCTCCGCCTGCCACCCCGGAGGCGACCGAGTCCGAGCCTCTCGAGCGCGGCTACGAGGGACCCGAAGCAGTGGAGGAGGCCCCCGAAGCCTCGCCCGCGGAGACCGCCACGGACAGCGAGCCGGCCGCGCCCACCACCGCCGAGGTGGAGAGCGGTGCGGCATCGACCGAGCCCTCGACGACCGAGTCCTCGGCCGAGACCGCGCTGCCCCCGGCCGAGTCGCCACCGATCTCCGTCAAGCGGCCACTGCCCCGAGCGTTGTCCACGGTCGAAGGATTCCAGGCCGACGAGATGGCCTACTGGGGCAAGCGTCGGGTTCGATTCTACCCGGGCCTGCAGATTCGCAATCAGGTCGGATGGGTGTCCCCCTTCGCGATCGATCGCTTCGGGGATCGATACGAAGAAGGTGCGTTCTCCACCGGGCGCATCCGCTGGAACCCGGTCTTGGAGTTTCGCCCCAAGCTCCGGTTGGTGGCGATGGTCGACGCCGTCAACGGGCGCTGGGCACCCTCGGGTTCGGAAGACCCCGTCATCGACGAGATCATCGATCGCGGCAAGCCGCCGGGGCGGACCACCCTCGAGCCGTGGGACAACCCGCGCGACGGGGGCATGATCGACCCGCGCGAGCTGTATCTCGAGTACCGGTTCGGATTCGGCCTGCTTCGCGTGGGGCAGCAGGCCTTCACCTGGGGCCAGGGAATTCTCGCCAACAACGGGAACTACCAGGACCGGTTCGGAGACATGCGCTTCGGCGACGACGGCCCCGGCGACATCTACGAGCGCATCCTGTTCGCGACCAAGCCGTTTGCCTACCGCGCCGGACGCATCAAGGACCTCGCGATCGGAATCGGCGGCGACCTGGTGTTTCGCGACGAGCGGGTCAACCTGGTCAAGGGCGACCTCGCCGGTCAGGCGTTGATCCTGGTCCGCTATCAGCCGGAGCACCGTCCGGGCGAGTGGATCGGCGGGTACATGGTGTACCGCAAGCAGAAGACGGCCGACGACGGCGACGTCTATCCCGACGACGACTCGCTGGAGGTCGGGGCGGCCGATTTCGCCGGTCAGGGCGTGGCGTGGCTGCGAGACGACTTCCAGCTCATCGGCGGCTTCGAAGGCGCCATGATCTTCGGACGCACCACCATCGCGCGCGACGAGAACGGACCGCACAAGATCCTCCAAGGGGGTGCGGCGATTCGCGGCTACCTCGGCGACCACGATCGCTGGCTGGTGGGCTTCGACGCCGGATACGCCAGCGGTGACCCCGATCCGAACGATCGCTGGATCAACAACTTCACGTTCGACGCCGGCCACACGGTGGGGCTCGTGCTGTTCAACCAGATGCACGGTTGGCGCTCGGCACAAAGCCACATCCTGGCGACCAATGGCCAGCTCACCGGGGTCCCCCTCAACGGCGCGCAGTTCATCCCGACCGAAGGCGGAGTGACCAACGCCATCTACATCCATCCCAAGGCGCGCTACGCCCTGTGGGAGCGGCTGGAGTTCTGGGGAGGACCGCTCATCGCGGCCGCCCCGGTGCCGATCGTCGACCCCTACACGACGCGGCTCAACGGCGGCGTACCGACCAATACGGTGGGGGGCGACGGCGAGAAGCGCTACTACGGCACCGAGCTCGACCTCGGCATCCGAGGACGCTTCGACATCCGCAACTTCTGGCTGCAGGCCGGCCTTCAGGGCGGTCTGCTCCTGCCCGGTCACGGCCTGGCCAACGCGGCAGGCGAGACCGACAAGGTCGTCGGCGCGGTGTGGTTCCGCACCGAGATTCGCTACTGATCGAAGCGAAAGCTTCGCGGTGTTCGAGGGTCGGCCCGTCGCGACGGCTCGACGGGAGGGCGCACGGCGCTACGCTGTCGGTGGACGACCCCGCGCTCGGGGTCGGCGCTGCAGACGCCATGGAGCACTTCGTCGCCGCAGTCGTCTCGGTGCTCGCGATCCCGGTGTTCACGCTGGGTGCCGTGCGTTGGCTGTCCCGGGACCCGCGACCCCATCCCCAACCCGCGCGCCGCCTGCTCGTCACGCCTCCGCGTCGCATCTATCGGTGAGGGGCCATGCCGTCCGCTCCACGGTCCCGGCCATGACGCGGATGCGGTGCTCCTCACATTTTCGTCGGGCCGCCCCCCGCGCGCCGTCACGCCGGGTCCGGTATAAGCGTTGTGGCGGGGGTCACGACGTCTCGGCGCGCGGCCGTCCGCATGGAGGGGCATGACGGATTTCCGACGGCGTTCCCATCGCTCGACTTGGTGGCTTGTTGCCGGGCTCCTTGCGGGCTCGGCAGGGTGCTCGGAACCCGAAGGGCTGGTGCGAGCCGAGCCTGCCGAGGTCACGGTCAAGTTCGACTTCGATCACCGTCCGCTGCCGGACATTCCGCTGCCCAACGACATCGCGACGAGGCCCGACGCCTCGTCCTCGACGGGGCTACGGATCAACGCGTCGATGATCGCGAGCACCACGCTCGAGCAGAGGACGCGACGTCTGATCGACGGCCTCGACGGCTGGGGCGTCTACCAGCCCATCTCGATCCCGTTCACGGGTCCGATCGACGTGAACTCGGTGATCGCGCGTCATCGCGAAGACAACTACGACACCAGCAACGATGCGATCTACTTGATCAACATCGATCGCAACTCCGAAGAGTTCGGCCGGATTCACCACCTCGACGTGGGCAACGGCAACTATCCGGTCACCCTCGAGCGACTCGACAACTACGGCTCCAACGATCCTCGCGGTTGGACGCTCTCGTTGCCCTTCGAGGAAGCCGACGAAGACCTCGACGGGGACGGCGAGCTCGACCCCGGCGAGGACGTCAACCGCAACGGCGTGTTGGATCCCGGCGAGGACCGCAACGGCAACGGTGTCCTCGATCCGCCCGAGGACACCGACGCCGACGGAATCCTCGACAAGCCCAATTACCTGCCCAACCGGACGCCGGCGCGGGACGACCTGATCGGTCGCGCCGATGCGCTCATGAGCTTCTACGAGCGCGAGACGAACACGCTGCTCGTGGCGCCGATGACACCTCTGCGCGAGCAGACGCGGTACGCCGTCGTGGTCACCCGTCGCATTCGCGACCTGAAGGGGAAACCGGTCGGGTCCCCCTTCGCGTACGTCAACCACACCGCCCAGACCGACGACCTCCAGCCGCTGATGGAGGTCCTGCCCCGGGGGCTGGATCCCGAGGACATCGCGTTCACCTTCTCGTACACCACCGAGTCGATCACGCCCGACTGGATCGCCGTTCGTGAAGGCCTGTACGGCTACGGGGTCCAGGCGCACCTGGCCGAGGAATTCCCCGCCGAAGTGGAGAAGCTCTGGAAGGTGAAGGCGACCGGGCCGGGGGAACCGTTCGAGGGCAAGAATCCCTACATCCTCAACCACGAGGACTGGTCGACCGTCCTCGCGCTCGCCGCGACGCAGCTTCTGGGCAACGACCCCAACGACGAGCAGACCAAAGCCCTGCTGGACTCCCACCGATACGTGGATTTCCATGCCATCGGGACCTACGTCTCGCCCCAGCTCTTCGACCGGTTCGACGAAAACCTCGAGAGGCTCCCCCTCGACGAGCAGGTCTGGCCGAGCGACGTACACAGCACGCCGGTGGAGGCCCGTCCCGAGGAGATCCCGTGGTGGCTCGTCGTGCCGCGCAAGGAGGTGTCGATCCGGGGCGAGGGCAAGATGGCCCCGCTGGTCCTCCTCGGGCACGGGTACACGAGCAACCGCGTGGGCGAGCTGCTGGGGTTCGGCGGCTACCTCAGCTCCTTCGGCATCGCGGTGATGTCGACCGACAACGTGTCCCACGGCCTGGGCATCTCGCACGAGGAGAGCGATCTGCTCGTCCAGCTCGTGACCAGCGCCGGTCTGGAGCCCGCGCTGGACGGCATCCTCTTCAATCGGGGCGGGGACGTCGACGGCGACGGCTTCCACGATCAGGATCTCGACCGCGACGGCATCGTGGACAGCGGCGCAGACTTCTGGACCGCATACCTCTTCCACATGCGAGACATGGTCCGGCAGTCGGCCCTCGACTACATGCAGCTCATCCGCATGGTCAAGAGCTGGGACGGCAAGAAGACCTGGCCCTACGACGTCAACGGCGACGGGATCGCCAACGATCTCGCCGGTGACTTCGACGGTGACGGCGTGGTGGACGTGGGCTCGGAGTCCGAGATCTACGTCATGGGCGGATCGCTCGGAGGCATCATGTCCACGGTCCTCGGCGCTCTCGAGCCGCACGTCGACGCGATCATCCCCATCGCGGGCGGCGGCCGTCTCACCGACGTCGGAAATCGCTCCCGCCAGGGCGGCGTCCCGCAGGCGGTGCTGATGCGCGCCATGGGCCCGCTGTGGCTCGTCGACGTCCGGCAGGACGGTTCGACCGAGGTGCGGGCGCAGGTCACCGAGCTCAACCGGCTCCCCAACATCCCGATCCTGACACCCGACGGTGAGCGCAACTGGCCGACGGCCATGGTCGGCGACACCGTGGTGGTGGAGAATCTGCGCAACGGAGAGGTCCGCTGCGGGTACGTGCTGCCGGTCGACCCCCACGAGCCTTACTCGCGCTGCACGAGCAACCCGATCGTGGCCGGGGCCCGGGTGGCCCTCCCTAGCGATGTCGGCGACGAGGTCCGGCTGAGCGTCTACCGTGGCCCGGCCCTGGTGACCGGGAGCACCGAGTGCGAGCTGGTGGAGGACGCCGAGCCCGAATGGGTCGTCGAAGAGATGGGCGCGCCGGTCAGGACCATCCGCGAAACGAACGACGAAGGCGAGTGCGTCGAACGGACCGAGCCCTTCCTTTTGGAGGGTCTACCCATCCCCGGTGGGAAGCTGAGGGCCCTGGCCGAGGGCTACGGTCTGCGCCGCGCCAACCCGGAGATCCGGCGCTTCATGAGCCTCGCGCAGCTCATCGTCGACCCGACCGACCCGGGCGTGGTGGCGCGACACCTCGCAGCCGAGCCGCTCGAGTACCCCAGCACCGGGGAAAAGACGGGGGCGCGCTTCCTGATCGTGACCACCGTCGGCGACATGAACGTCCCGGCCAACAGCGGCATCACGATCGGTCGCGCCGCCGGGGTCATCGACTTCCTCGACGAGGATCCCCGCTACGGCAAGCCGGTCAACCAGATCCTCATCGACACCTGGACGAGCGAGGCGGTCAACGTGCTGGGGCGGCACAAGTACAAGAACCCGCCCGACTACGGCGATCCCGAGATGGACCGGCAGGCGCGCAACATCCTGGGGCTCGACGACAGCCTCGGGGTCCACTTCGACGTCGAGAACTTCTCGGGTGGCGACGACATCTGGGGCGACAACATCCCGCGTCTCGACCCGGGTCTGCGCCTTCTGATGACCCACGACATGTGGGGCAACGACCTGGGGGGGCTGTCCGGAGCGATCTTCCCCTACGCCGTCCCCCAGGGTCAGCACGGCTTCCCGTTGCCCGGCGCGCTCACCGACAGCGCATCGGACCTGTGCAAGCTGGAAAACGGTGCGAACGCCGCCTCATGCAGCACGCAGGTTCTCCGAGGGCAGGTGTTCGACATCGGGTGGTTCATGTTCCACGCGATCGGTGAGTTCCTCAAGGAGAGCGACGACCCGTTCCGGCCCAACTGCAACACCAAGGAGCAGTGCCCCGGGATTCCCGAGACACCGCCCCAGCGCGATCGGTCGGAGCTACCGTAGGAACGGCTGGCGACTCGGCGGTCGATTCAATCGACCGCCGGTTGTCGTCGGGGCTCCCGCTCCATCTCCTCCTCGTCGGGCCACCGCACCTCGGTGTGGTCCGACAACGTGGTCACCAGCCTGCGGCCGTCGTCGCTCGTGAACGCGACGGCGAGGCGCTCGGGGAGGCCGGTGACCTCGACGCCCAACCATCCCGCGTTCCCGTGCAGCCTCACCATCAACCGGTCGCCGTTTTCGAGTCGTCGACCATGGAGGGTGTAGTGCTGCTCCGTACCGTGTCCGTGCTTCTCCACGTGTTTCATGGGTCTTCTCGGGGGTTTGCGGCCCGACCCGCCCGGCGCGCCCGGGGCGGTCCTCTTCGGGCTCGGGGTTCCGCCGACCGGCGAACGGTCGCGCGCCCTGTCCTGGGTCCGATCGGCGAAAAAGGCAAGCCCCTCAGAGCTTGCCTTCGAGCGTGCCTCGGCGAGGCGTGCATCGCCAGTGACCGAAGAAGATCAGCTCCCGGCGACAGACGACGTGGACGGGTCCGACGCTGGAGCGCCACTCGTATCGTCGCTGGATGACGTCGGTGCGCATGGTGTGGGGTCGCTGGCTCTGGAGGACGCAGCCGCCGTCCACGTCGCAGGCGACTGCGCGTGCCGCCGCCTCAGTCGCCGGATCCTGGCGCGCGTTCTGAAACCCTTGGTACCCGATCACCAGCGAGAGCCCCAGAAGGATGTAGCCGACCCACGCCTTCACCCGATCATCGTGTCACGGGCCGCGCGGCTGGGTCAAACCGCTCGACCCGCAGGACCGCGCTCGGACGGTGGTGCAGCCGCACTCTGCTCGCGGCCCGGCGGGCCGGGTTCACGAACCGAAGGCGAAAAACGTCGCGGCGTCGCCGGCCGGCGCCCTCCGGTTGACCCCCCCGAAGGCGGGCCGTAGGGTCACGTCCGCCCGTGAGCCACGCCGCCGAGTCTCAGGATCCCGTCATCGTGCCCATCGACCACTTCGCCGGCACGCGCGAGCACTCCACGCCGCAGGATCGCCTCCGCGCCGTCCGGCGGCAGGCTCGCGCGTTGCGGGAGCAGATGCTGTCGGGACCCGAGGTCCACCTGTTTCGCTCCTTCGACCTGGTCAAGGTGCCCTATCCGACCAAGTACGGCCTGCGCGACGCGTGTACGGTCCCGACCCCCTACATCCACATCTGCAACCGCCTGTTCGTCGTGCAGTTCTCGACCTCCGAGGGGATCAAGACGCTGCTGGCCGAGCCTCTCGATCGCCTGGGCAACGCCGAAACCCCCTTCTTCAAGCGCCTGGCCCGGCGCCTGGGAGGCCCCGACGGGTGGGTTCCTCGACGGTTGTGGCCCGCGCTCGACACCGTCGAAGACGCGCTCGCGCGCCTGGGCATCCGCCCCGAGGACGTCGACTACATCACCTACGATCACCTCCACACCCAGGACCTTCGCAAGTGGCTGGGCCGCAAGGACGGTGGCCCGTTCTTTCCCAACGCCAAGCTCCTCGTGATGCGACGCGAGTGGGAGTCCGCGCGTGGTCTTTTGCCGCTGCAGGCCGAATGGTATTGCCCGGGCGGCATCGACATTCCCGAGGACCGGGTCATCCTCCTGGACGGCGACGTGATGCTCGGCGAGTCGGTCGCGCTCGTGCGGACTCCCGGCCACACCGAAGGCAGTCACAGCATCGTGGTGCACGCGGGCGGAAGCCTGTTCGTGACCAGCGAGAACGGGGTCGCGCCGGAGTGCTACGCGCCCGAACGCTCCAGGATCCCGGGGATGCGCGCGTACGCTCGACGAACGGGCGCCGAGGTGGTCCTCAACGGCAACACGCTGGAGGGATCGGTCGATCAGTACATCTCGATGGTCCTGGAGAAGGAGCTCGCGGGTCCGTCGAAGGTGAACCCGGACTTCCCGAACATCGCTTGCTCCTCGGAGCTCACGACCCATCCGCTGCAACCCGGCATTCGACCGACCTTTCGACTCGGAGAGGTCTCGTTCGGAGCCCCGGTGGCCCGGGTGGACACCCCCGCCGCGACCGCGCGCGCCTCCGTCGGCTGAGGTCCTTCATGGAGCGACGGACGTTCCTCATCACCGGATGCGCCAGCGGCATCGGACGCAACCTCGCCGACGCGCTGGTGGCGGCCGGGAACCGGGTGTGTGCGACCGACATCGATCTCGAGGCCCTGCAGGCCCACGTCGAGGCGGAGGCATGGCCCACCGAACGGCTCGAGCTGGCGCGCCTGGACGTCACCGACGCCGACCAGTGGGACGTGGTGGCCGAGCGTACGCGCCACCGCTTCGGCTCGATCGACGTCTTGTGCAACGTCGCGGGCTACCTGCTCCCCGGATGGGTGCAAAACGTCGACGTCGCGACGATCGATCGCCACGTCGACTTGAACCTCAAGGGGGTCATGTACGGCATGCGTGCGGTCGTGCGCCACATGATCGAGAACAAGGCGGGGCACATCATCAACGTCGCTTCGATGGCCGCCCTGGCACCGATCCCGGGGCTGGCGCTCTACTCGGCCTCCAAGTACGCGGTGAGGGCGTTCTCGCTGGCCGCCGCCCACGAGCTGCGCCCCCACGGCGTGAAGGTGACCGTGGTGTGCCCCGACGCGGTGCGGACGCCGATGCTCGAGCTACAGCGCGACTACGAGGAGGCCGCTCTGACGTTCTCGGGCCCGCGGGTGCTCGAGCCGGAGCAAGTCACCGACACCATCATGGGTGAGGTGCTCCGCAAGGCTCCGCTCGAGGTCTACCTGCCCTCTCGTCGTGGGTGGTTGGCCCGCGTCGCCGACATCTTTCCCGAGGCGGGCTTCACCTTGGCCCCGCTGCTCCGCAAACGCGGTCGCGCGCGGCAGCGGGACGTGCCCGGGGACTGAGCGACCCTCTTCGCACCAGGCGCGACGCCGCCGGAGGTCGGCGCCGTGGCGAGATCCCGGCGTCGCCGCGGCGGGCCGCATCGGACGCGGGCGGGCTCACCAGTCGACGTATCTCGAGAAGATCGTCCGCTCGCGGGGGGAGAGGCGGCGAAGATCGGGGATCAGGTACTGGTTTTTGTCCTCGTCGAGCAGCAGCTTTCCGTGCTGGCCGTAGTCCTGGACGCGATCGGGCCGGCGCCGGACGGTGAAGTCCATGCGGCCCAGGTGGGTGTGGACCTGGAGCTCGAGGTAGTCCCCGGTCAGGCGGACGTCGCGGATGCGTTCGATGACGTGAACGAGGTAGCGCCCGGCGAGCTGGTCGTCGACGAGCTCTTGGGCGTGGATGGGCCAGTCTCCGAGATCGCGGATCACCCCGATCTCCTCGGTTCTCCCCTGGGCATCGACGCTCCGCAGCGAGAGCCAGCAGCGCGGCCACTGGACCGGGAAGCACCGGATCGCGAACACCGCTCCCTCGATCGGCCGCCCATCCAGTCGCACACGCATGGTGCGGTGCGGCCCGGGGAGGATCTCGGTTCGATCGGGATCGAGCCACCGCACCTCGTAGCAGTGCGCGGGGAGATCCACGTCGATGCGCTCCTCTTTGATCCCCTGCAATCTCACCAGGCGGGCATAGACGCCGTCGGGACGATCAACCAGCTCATCATGCCGGCCGGT
>CAZYSW010000111.1:11591-14030 GCA_964650105.1 uncultured Nannocystaceae bacterium | reverse complement strand
CCTCCAGGCGGGCGGGATCCACTTCCACGTGGACCTCCGGCAAGAACCCCCCGAAGCTCACCGTGTCCGCCACGCCGGGGACCCGGCGGAAGTAGCGAGAGACCGTCCACTCCTGCCACGACCGCAGCTCGGCCAGATCGTGGCGATCGCTGACCAGCACGTACTGGTAGATCTCGCCCAGCGGCGTGGCGTTGGGAGCCAGCTCGGGCGTCACCCCGTTCGGCAAATCCGCGGTCTGCACCCGCTGGGCGACGAGCGTGCGGGTCACGAAGGGATCGGCGTCGTCGTCGAAGGTGAGCGAGACCAACGAGAGCCCGAACAGGCTCTCGCTGCGCAACTGCAGCATCCCCGGCGTCCCGTTGAGGACCCGCTCGATCGGGATCGTGAGCTGCCGTTCGACCTCCGGTGGCGCGAGGCCCGGCATCTTGGTGATGACGGTGACCTGCACGTTCGTCACGTCGGGGAACGCCTCGATCGGCGTATCGAGGAAGGCCCGAAACCCGAAGACCGCGACGACGAGCGTTGCAAACAGGGTCGCGACCCGCCGCGTTGCGCTCGCGTGGATGATTCGCTCCATCACCAACGGCTCAAAGCAAGAGGTCGGCAGCCCCGTCCAACAACAGCGCGTTGTCCACCACGACGCGCTCGCCCGGACGAACACCCTCCAAGATCGGGATCCGGCCCCGGTAGGGTCGCCCGACGGTCACCGTCCGGCGCTCGAACGTCCCGGGCTCGTCCCGTGCCACGTACACCACGTGGGTCGTGCCGTCCTTGATGAGCACCGCCGACGTCGGAAGCACGATGCTCCCGCCGGCCTGCGAGGCGAGAATGGTCGTCCGAACGTGCGTGCCCGCGCGCAAGGGCATCGACCCGGCGGTGGACGGTCGCGGAGCCAGGAACACCGGTGCCCTTCGCAACCTCGTGTCGACGGGGCCGGCGATCCCCACGACCTCGGCCAGGACGGGATCGGTGCGTCCCGGCACGTGGATCTCCGCGGATGCACCCGGAGCCACGAGGTCGAGATCGTCCTCGTACACGTCCGCCGTCACCCACAGGTCGGCGGGGTCGCCGATCTCGATGAGCGGGCTGCCCCCGGGCTCCGCCACGGTGCCGGCGGTCGCGGTCCGGCCGAGGACCGTACCGGAGATCGGCGCGGACACGACCACCTTGCCGCCGCGTCCGCGGCCGATGAGGGCGGACGCCGTCTTGGCGCGCTGCATCTCCGTCTCCAGCGCGGCCAGATCGGCTTCGGCCTCCACCAGGTCGCGGGCCAGCCCCACGCCCGCCTCTTGCAGCGCGCGCTGACGCTCGACCTCCTTGCGCGCGGCCGAGAGCCGGGCCCTCGCGCTCGCCAGCTCGGCGCGCATCGCCGCGGCGTCGGGGCTGCCCATGGTGAACAGCGGCTGTCCGGCCTCGACCGTCTCACCCACGCGGACGTGCACCTCGAGGATCCGACCGGTCACCGGCGCGCCCACGCGAGCGACCCCGGCGTCGCGGAAACTGACGCGTCCGGGCGCGTCGATCCGGGCGGGCGCCTCACCCGCTCGCGCCGGTTGCAGCTCGATGAAGGGAAGCGACGCCTCTGCGATGCGCACGATCACCGGGTCTGCGTTCCGTGCGTCGATGGAGGGATCGGCGGCGACGCTCACGGAAGGGTCCCGCGCAGGCTCTCCCCCGCCTGCGGCGGCCCCTCCGCAGGCTGCGATCCACAGCAACAAAATGCTCGATGCGTCGGCCCGTCGCGGCGTGGGCAGGCTTCGTGCATCCGGGGGCGGCATGGGCGAGCGGCCCTCGCAAAATCCGTGCCACGAAGGAATCGCGACGGCGCCACTCCGACCGCACGAACGCGTCGGCCGACCGACGCCAGCGTCCAGGGCGCGAACCGTGCATTTTTGCCACGCCGCGTTCATTCTCTCCCCGCTGATGCGGATCTCCGTGAAGATGAGCCTGGCGCTGAGCGTGCTGGGACTGCTCGTCTTCGGGGGTCTGGGCTGGCTGCAGCTCGAAACCGAGGCACGCGATCTGCAACGCGTGGCCGCGCACGAGGCCGACGTGTTGTCGATGGCGCTCGCCAACGCCGTGGGATCCGCGATTCGCGACGCACAGCTCCAGGACTCGACACGCCTGCTCGAGTCCCTGGAGGCGACCGATCGCGCGCTCGAGTTCGCGGTCGTCGATTCCGACGGTGCGCCGATCCTGCAGTCGGAGGTGGACGTCGAGCTGGCCGCGCTCGTGGCACCGCACGCACGGGCGGCCATCGAGCGACAGGAGGTGATCCGCGCCCAGGTGAGCGCGGATCTGCGCAACTATCGGCTGTCGGTCCGGCCCTTCGAGCAAGGCGGGCAGCGCCTCGCCGTCGCGGTCTTGCGTCCGCTGGACGCTTTGGAGGCCGACCTGCGGCGCGAGACCTGGTTGGTAGTGACGGGCGTCTTGGCGTTC
>CAZYSW010000111.1:0-11581 GCA_964650105.1 uncultured Nannocystaceae bacterium | reverse complement strand
GGTCCTGTCGGGCGTGCTCGCCTATCTGCTCGGCGAGCTGTACATCGGTCGACCGCTCGCGCGGCTCGATCGCGCCATGGGGCAGCTCGGCCAGGGCGGCCTGGGCCTGCTCGTCGACGAACGGGGGCGCGACGAGGTCGGTCGCCTGGCCCGGCGCTTCAACATCATGAGCACCGAGCTCATGCACGCCCGCGAAGACGTCCAGAGCCAGCAAGAGGCGACTCGTCGAGCGCAGACCGCCCTCCAGGACGCCGACCGCCTCATCACCGTCGGGCAGCTCTCCGCCGGCCTCGCCCACGAGATCGGATCGCCGCTGCAGGTGCTGCGGGGCCGGGCGCATCGCATCGTCGAGCTTTCGGCCGAGCACCCCGAGCTCGCGCGCAACGCGGAGCTCATCTGCGCGCAGGCCGACCGCATCACCCGCATCGTGCAACAGCTCCTCCAGTTCGCGCGATCGCGTCGCCCCGAGCTGCGCGAGTGCAACCCCGCGGCCGAGATCACCACGGTCGTCGACTTGCTCGAGCTGGAGGCCAAGCGACGGAGCGTCTCCATCGTCGCCGACGTGGCCGGCACGGTGACACGGGTGGTCACCGATCCGCATCGGCTGCAGCAGATCGCGTTCAACCTGGCGCGAAACGGGCTGGCCGCGGTCGAGGACCATGGCCACGTGCGCTTGAGGCTGGAGGTCGTCGAGGCGCCGTCGGCCGGCGGCGGCGTCGGCCGCGAGCTGCGCCTGACGGTCGAGGACGACGGTCCGGGCGTGCGACCGGAGGTCCGCGAGCACCTCTTCGAGCCCTTCTTCACGACCCGGAGCGGCGAGGGCGGGATCGGGCTGGGGTTGGCGGTGGTCAGAACGCTGGTGACGGAGCTGGGCGGCGACGTCGACTTCAGCACCGGACCGACGGGCACCGCGTTCGTGGTTCGCCTCCCGGCGGATGGACGCGTGAGGATCGAGTGAGGAGATGAAGTCGCGGCACGCAAGAGTGTTGGTGGTCGACGACGATCACGACGTCACCCAGTACCTGGTGGAATCGCTGCAGGAGCGGGGATTCGACGCGCAGGGCACCACCTCGGCCAACGAGGCCTTGCGCATCGTCGGGACCACGCCCCAAGACCTGGTGATCACGGATCTCGTCATGCCCGAGATGCGCGGCACCGATCTGGTCCGAAGGATCCACGCCATCGCGCCCGAGCAGCTCGTCATGATCATGACGGCGTTCGGCGACATCGAGCAGGCCGCCACGGCCCTTCGTGAAGGGGCGTGCGATTTCATCCCCAAGCCGTTCACCCTCGAGCTGTTGTTGCACTCCATCGACCGTGCCCTGCGCGAACGCCAGATGAAGCGAGAGATCGTGCGGCTCAGCGAGGTCGGCAAGGGGGTGCTCGAGGCCACGGTCCGCAGCGCCGCGATGCGGCGGGTGCTCGACATCGCGATGCGGGCAGCGCGGACCGACGTCACGGTGCTGGTCACGGGCGAGAGCGGGACCGGCAAAGGCGTCGTCGCGGAGTTGATCCACGCGCACAGCAACCGCAGCGAGGGGCCGTTCGTGCGGATCAACTGTGCCGCGCTTCCACCGGCGCTGGCCGAGTCGGAGCTGTTCGGGGTCCGCCGCGGAGCCTTCACCGACGCCAAGGAGGACCGGCCGGGTCTGTTCGTGGAGGCCGGCGCGGGCACCCTGTTTCTGGACGAGATCGGCGACCTCCCCGAAGAGATCCAACCCAAGCTCCTCCACGCGCTGGAGACGGGGCGGGTGCGTGCGGTAGGGGACACCCGCGAGCGGCCGTTTTCGGCCCGGCTGATCGCGGCCACCAACCTGGTGCTGGAAGACGCCGTGCGAGACGGCACGTTTCGCGCCGACCTCTACCACCGGCTCAACGTGGTGCGCATCGAGGTGCCCCCGCTGAGGGAGCGGCTCGACGACCTACCGCTTTTGGTCGACGATCTGCTCGCGCGTGCCGTGTCGCGCACCGGCAGCCGCGTCAAAGGCGTCTCGGCGTCGGCCATGCGATGGATGATGAGCTACACGTGGCCCGGCAACATCCGGGAGCTCGCCAATACCCTCGAGCGCGCGGTCGCGCTCGCCGAGCACGACGTGCTGCTGCTGGAAGACGTGCGCCCTCGCGTGCTTCCGCCGGGGCCGCCCGAGACCCTCGACGACCTGGCACGGGCGAGGACCCCGCTCGCCCGGCTCGAGATGCTCTACGCGCGCAGGGTCTTGCAGCTCGTGGGAGGAAACAAGACCGAGGCCGCGCGCGTGTTGGGGATCGATCGGCGCACCTTGTACCGCAAGCTCGAAGAGTGGCCCGACGGCGGCGAGGAAGGGTCGGGGTGCGACGAGGGGTGATCGCCGGCGTGCCGGTGTGGGCCCACGCCCCCGAACGGATCGGGCCCCGGCCTCACTGGGGCACCAGACAGGAGATCGACGTGTCGATGCGGAAGGTGGATCCGCTGCCGCAGCGTTCGGCGTGGAACACGTCGAGCGTGTAGGTCTGACCCTCGATCAGGCCGAGCTCGTCGAGCACGATCGTCCCCTCGACGGGCGGGTGCAGGCCGCCGAGATCGAGCGCGAGCTTGCCGTCGATGAAGACCCACACGTCGTCGTCCCCGAGGTAGGTGAACTCCTGGCCCGCCTCGTACTTGAACTGCAGGCGGATCTCGGTGGTGAAGGCCGCATTTCGGTCGGGATAGATCTGCCCCGCCCAATTGGGGGTGGTGTTGTTGCCGAACCCCATGTCGGTCAGCGGATAGAACTGGTCGTCCGAGAACGACCAGACGCCCGAGCCGGGGAAGGTCTCCTCCAGCTCGATCTCCCCCTGGATCTCCATGTTCACGCCGTTGATGGTGTCGTACCACTGCGCAAAGGTCGGCGCGCTGGTGATCTGCGGTACCGATCCGGTCCAGTTGCCGGGGGGCGGCGGAGGCGAGTGGTTGAACTGCGGCCGCAGGTCGTTCCCGAGCTCGTCGAGCACCAGGCCGGGTCGCGCGCCGTTGCCCCACATGTGACAACCGAAGTCCGCGTGCAGGGGCTGGAAGTCGCGATAGGTCACCGCGATGGTCGAAGGACAGCTCTCGTCGTCGCCGGTCGTGTCGTCGCCGGTCGTGCCATCGCCGGTCGTGTCGTCGCCGGTCGTGTCGTCGCCGGTCGTGCCATCGCCGGTCGTGCCATCACCGGTCGTGCCATCACCGGTCGTTTCGCCCGTCGTGCCGTCCTCGCCCTCGGTTGCGCTCGCCGTGGAGGTGTCGCCGTCCGCGGAGGCATCCGCCGAGTCGCCGCTCGTCGAGCCCGAAGCCGTGACCGTCGCGGATGCCGAGGCATCCGTGACGCCTCCCGAGGCGTCGGTCCCCGCACCGTCGCCGGTCGGGCTGCCGTCGTCGCTGCACCCGAACACGGCGGTGCACAGCAGGCAGGACGCGAGCAAGGGGATGGGAGATCGTCGTCGAAGGGACATGCCGGGACGGATTTATCCGAGGATCCAGCGCGCGCACCAGGCCCTGCACGAGAGCCCGCGCGCACGGGCGATCTCGCGCCGGGCGACCTCGCGCACCTGGGGCGGTCCCCGGCCGGCCCTGGCGGTCTTTCGAGCCCGGACCACGGCGGCGCCGGCCGATGGGGCCGTTCAGGCCGACAGCAACCCGCGCTCGGCGAAGCGACGCCGAAGGTGTGCGAGCGCCTGCTCCTGGATCTGGCGAATCCGCTCGCGGGACAGGGCGTGCAGGTCACCGACCTCCCGCAGAGTCATCGGCTCGGTCCCGTCCAGGCCAAACCGCCGCCGTAGCACGTCGAGCTGCAGCGGCGGCAGATCGTCGAGCACGTCGAACAGGAGCGCCTCCAGCTTCTGGGCGTCGAGGTGCGCGTCCATGGAGATCGACTCCGCCGGCAGGGCGTCGGTGTCGATCGATTCCATGGGCTGACCGTCGCGCGTGGTCGAGGCCGCCTTGTGCAGCTCGAGCTCCCGGAGATCGCGGACCTTCTCCAGGGGCAGCCCCGCCGCGGCCGCGAGCTCGACGTCGGTCGGCTCGCGCCCGTGGAGCTGCTCGAAGGACGCGGCGACCCGGGCCATGCGCTGCGCCCTCTCGCTCATGTGCGCGGGGAGGCGAACCTCGCGTTCCTTGTCCGTGATCGCCCGGCCGATGGCGTGACGGATCCACCACGTCGCGTAGGTCGAGAAGCGAACGCCGCGGCGAATGTCGAAGCGCTCGACGGCCTTGAGCAGCCCCGCGTTGCCCTCTTGGACCAGGTCGAGAAATCCCAGGTGCCCCCGTCGATAGCGCTGGGCCAGCGACACCACGAGCCCCAGGTTCGCGGTCACGAAGGCGTTCCTCGCCGCCTGCAAGGAGCGCCACGCTGCCTCGCAGCGCGTGCGATACCCGGTGCCCTTGGCTCGCTCGCCCACCGGACCGCGGATCACCGCTCGCATCGCCGCCGTCGCGGCCAACCGGTCCTGATCGGCGTCGACCAACGCCTCGGCCAGGGCGATCTGCGCCCGACGCCACCCCATCAGGTCGAACTCGCGACTGCTCCGGTCCGCGGCCTCGATGACTCGGCTCAGCTTGCGCAGCTCGGCCCGAGGCGCGCGATCCTTGTCCAGATGCGCCTTGATCGAGGCGAGCACCTCGCGCGCCAGGGGGGGGTAGGACAGAAGGGCCGCGTACAGCTCCTGACGCCGACGTCTGAGCTCCATCGCGGCCTCGTGCTCCTCGTCCACGTGGAACCGGCAGTGAGACGCGAGATCGTTGAAGTATAGGCGAAAGGCATCGACCGGTGGCTCGGAAACGCCGTCGGTCACGTGTTCGGACGGGGGCACCAACGCGGCTCCCATGCTTGGCTCCGTGGCCCCTGTCGTCCGGCGACACCACCGGGGCGCGTGGGGGAAAGTTCGTCGCCGCCGGCACCCCGAACGTGGCATTACCTTGCGTCGCCCGCCTGCGAAAAAGTTGCGCCCGCAGAGCTTTCGTTCGAACGGACATGACCCCGCACACATGCGACCGTGGCCCGCTCGGCGCCCTCGCGCGGATCCGTCCACCCCGCGCGACCGGACCCGCGACCCGCTCGGTCGGTGGCGACACGCCGCGGTGCACCCGAGCGCCTCGGGGCGCCGGGCCTGCGCCGTTCGCCCTCGCTCGCGTGAAGCTGGACAGCCTCCGGCGCCCGGAGGGACCATCGTCGACATGGATGGGGCGCGACGCGGGGCGATCCTCTTGTTGTCCGGTCTGCTGTGCACCTGGCCAGCGTCGGTATCGGCGCTCGACCTGGTGGGCACCGCGGTGACGGTGGACTTCGCCGGCTTTACCGGGATGGGATTCGATCCCGCGCCGAGCGCCGGGCAGCTCGACAGCGACGATTGGGTGGTCCGCGGCGTCAGTGACGGAGATCTGCCCTTCGGCGGTTCCGGGGCGACGGGCGACTATGCGCGCGGGCCGTCCGCCGGCTACGTCTTCGTGGGCGGCGTGTACGGATTCGACGTCTCCAACGGGGGCCAGGCAGACCGAGCGCTGGGCCTGCAGCCCACCGGCGCCGATTTCACCCCCGGAGCCTACGTGCTGCGTATCGTCAACCAAACTGGCGCGGTACTCGACGAGGTCCGGGTCGGCTACGAGGTGTGGGTCCACAACAGTGGGTTTCGCTCGTCGTCGATGGGCCTGAGCTGGTCGCTGGACGACGTGACGTACACCGCCGAGCCATCGACGGTCGTCGAGACGCCGACGACCCCGGACTTCCCCGCTCAGTGGGAGGTCACCCCGGTGACCGTCGACCTGCTGGACCTGAAGCTCCAGCCCGGCGAGGCGTTGTATCTCCGCTTCGAGACCGACGACGCGTCCGCCACCGGCCTGCACGACGAACTCGCCCTCGACGACGTGACCATCGAGGTGCTCGCGGCCTGCGGCAACGGGATCGTGGAGGCCGACGAGGAATGCGACGACGGAAACCTCGACGACGGTGACGGGTGCGCGCGCGACTGCACGCCCGAGGGGACGACCGACACCTCGACGGACGACGGCACCGACGGCGGCAACGACGAGGGGACCACCGGCGACGACGGGACGTCGGGCTCCACGACCGGCCCCGGCGGCGATGGCGGCGACGTGGGCCTGACCACGGGGCCGGCGTCGGGCGACGCCGGGTCGGCGACCGACGACGGGGCGACGGCGTCCCACGGCACGACCGAGGGCGTCGACACCACGCCCACGTCGACCGCGGGCGCGACGGAGGGGACCGAGGACACCGACGACGGAGGCGGCGCGAGCGCAGGGATCCTCGACGACGATGGCTGCGGCTGTGGGCGTTCGACGGGGTCCGGCTGGGCCGCGCTCGTGCTGCTGCTCGCCGCGGGCCGCCGCCGCCGGACCCGACGAGCGCGGGCGATCAGTCGGCGATCATCCACACCGCATGGGCCGTAAAGGCCTTGCCGGGCGCGATGCGGTGGCCGAGCTCGACCTCGAAGGGCTTGTCGTGGGTCAGCGCGCGCGCGACCTCCAGGCAGACGTCGATCGTCTCGCAGTCGGCGACCATGTCGTAGATGAGCGCGAAACGGTAGTCGTCGACGCGCTGGACGGCCCGGGGCGAAAGCGGAAGCACGAATCGGGTGTGCGCCGAGACGTCCTCGCGCTCGAGCTCCCGCACCAGCGTGTAGGCGATCGGCTCGTCACCCACGAAGGTGACGTCGACCTCCAGCGTGTGGACGTTGCCCCACGCCAGCGCGAAGCCTTCGATGTCCTCGACCAGCGTCGCAGCTTCGGCGTCGCTCGTGTCTTCGTCGAGCACGCGCAGACACAGACGCGACGACGCATCGACGCACGGTTCCATGTAGTGATCGACGCGCAGCGTGAGGCGCTGCGTCAGGAGATCGCACCCGCCCACGCCCATGGCGGTCGTCAGCCCCACCAGGGCGGTCGCGATGCGTCGGGTGGCTCGGCCCATGGTCGAGCCCCTGTGCTGCAACCGGTGTGCCACGCACCGCGGGAACACGCGGATCGTCGGCGGTCGGGTCCTCCGGCGAGATTTGGCGAGGTTTCGGGAACGCGGGTGCGGCCGCATGCGGGTCTTGCCGCAGGACGGGCCTGTCATGGCGGCGATGGCGACACGGCGTGCATGTCATGGTGCCCCCGCACGGTCGCCCCCCTTCCGGGTGCGCACGTGGCCGTTACCTCGCATTCCTGTACCGTTCGCAGCCCCCGGGCTGATCGGGGCCTACACCTACAGCGACATGACCGGCTTCGCGCTCGCCAACGCCGGGAGGCCCAGCGGCTGATCGTTCCCCGAGCGGCGTCGCACCTCGGCGCCGACGCGTCGCTCACGGCTCGAACGCCACGGTGACGACGGCGGTGTCGTCGGTGCGCGCGTCGGTCGACGACACGCCGACCAGCACCGGCCGCTCCCCTCCGCGCGCGAGCGCGAGCGGGACGATCGCGTCCTCGTGGCGGCGCTCGATCCACCGGAGCTCGCCCCGGTCGTCGGTGCGCAGGATCTCGAACCCGTGGGGCAGTGGCCAGGCGAGGACCGCCCCGTCGCCCATCGAGGCCACGTGTGGGGGCACGCCGGCGACCGTGTCCGTCCCGGTCGGGGCGAGGCGGCGCTTGGTCTGCCCGTCCCCGCCGATCACCAGCACGCGGTCGGTCAGCCCCAGGACGAACGCGTCGTCCCCGAGCCTCGCCAGGGAGGCCGCGGGGCGGGGCGCCGTTCCCTCGACGGCGATCACCGTGGGGTGCGTTCCATCGGCGGGCACGCGGATCAGCGTGGGGCGCCAGCCGTCCCCGATGCGGCGCATCGTGGCCAGGACGATCGCGTCGTCGGTCGGCGCGACGCCGACCAGCCGCCCACGCGCCAGCGCATCGCCGGGCTTCGACTGCCACCGCCAGCGGATCGATCCGTCGTCCGCCAACGCGAGCACCTCGAGGCGGTGGGTCGGCAACCCGAGCGCGTCGAGCCCCTCCACCGCGACCACCGGTCCCAGGGTCGGATGGGCGAGCAGCCGCGCGCGTCCCTCGAGGGTCGGCGTCACGGTCCACAGGGGATCGCCTTCGGGCGAGAACGCCACGATGCGCAGGCGTGGGCCGGTGCGCGGGCGCGTGGTGACGCGAGTTTTGCCCCGCCCGAGGGGGAGCACCGGGTCGTCGGGGAACCGCGCGGCGAGCAGCGCTCCTCCGGTGGGGGTGGCCAGCACGTCCTGCGGTCGAACGTCCCCGGCCACGCCACCGAGCCGTCGCTCCCAGCGAGGACGCCCCTGAAGATCGAACACGCGCAGGGTGGTCGCGCGTCGGAACACGATCGAGCCCGCCTCGGGGACCGTCGCGTTGATCCGGCTGGATTCCGTCGCGGTGGCGACCCACGTCCCGGTGCCGCCCGCGACGACGAACACGACGTCTTCGGGGGCCGCATGACGCCACGCGATGCTCGGGGGTCCCTCGGTCGCGGGCGCGGCCGCGACCTCCACCACCACCTGCTCGGCGTCCGCGCGCACGCGACAGTGCGTGCCCGCGCAGGGTCGGTTCCATCCGGTGGCCACGAGCCCCGCCGCGGTGACGTCGAGCCCCAGCGTCTCGCAGGGGGTCAGCGTGGCGTGGCACCGAGGTCCGCAGCGCCACCCGTGGGTGTCGACGCCACAGGTGCACGTGATGACCCCGTCGGCCGACGCGACGGTGATCGTCGCGTCCCCTGGTTCGATCCGCCCCACGGGGTAGGGCCGCACCTGCACGCGCGTCCGATCGAAGCAGGGCGGATCACCGGCCGAACAGTCGACGGGCCCGCACGCGCTTCGGGGGCAGGTCTCGTCCGTGTCCTCGTGGCAACCCGCTGCGGCACCCACGTCCGCGGCGTGAGCCAAAAAAGGGGCCGGCGCGGAGGGCATCGTCGCGCTCGAGCAGCCCAGGCCGACCGCCAAGACGAGCGTGGGAAAGCGAGGCACGATCCGCGTGGACGGTAGTCCACCGCCCGACGGCGATCCAGCCGGTCCTCACCGAGCGCGTTCGAGCGCCACGCTCACGTCCCCGTAGTGCAGAAACAGCTTGGTGGCGCGGTTGTCCTCGCCCAGCGCGAAGCTCACGGTGTTCCCCGTGTGGTCCTTGAAGAAGAATCGATTGTGCCCCATGGGGTGCATCCACGTCTGGCCGTGCATGGGCACCTCGAAGTAGAGCCGATCGCCGAACTGGCGGACCGACACGGTCTCGAGCAGAGCGAGCTGTGCCGGGTCGGCGAGCTTGACGAGGCGTGCGCGCGCCTCGTCGGTGAGTCGGTAGACGCCGACGTACTTCCGGTAGGTCCCGGGAGCGATGCCCACCTCGTGATACTCGACGCGGCGCGGGGGCTGCTCGCCGTACACCATCATGGCGACGTCGTGGGCGACCTGCCCCCCGGGGACGACCTCGGTGTTGCACAGCACCAGCACCAGCGTTCGGTCCTCGGTGAAGCGCAGCATCGAGCCGTTGAATCCGTCGATGGCGGCCGGAAAGCCGACCACGCGCTGCCCGTAGCCCTCGCTCACCGTCACGCCGTAGCCGTAGCCGCTGTCGGAGGCGGTCATGAGCTCCTCGACGCTGGCGGGTGCCAGGATCGATCCCTCGTACAGCGCGCGATCCCACTTCACCATGTCGAGCGGGGTCGAGACCAGGCCCCCGGCACCACCGAAGACCGACATGTCGATGGGGTCGGGTGGATCGAGCACCTCCTCGTCGTTCCACACGTGACCACGGGCCTGCTCGCCGGTGTGGTAGGCATCGCCGAACGTGCTATCGAACATGTCGAGCGGCGCGAAGATGTGCTCCTCGACGTATCGCCCGTACGGTTTCCCCGAGACCCGCTCGACGATGGCCCCCAGCACGTAGTAGCCCGAGTTGGTGGGGCTGAAGTCGGTGCCCGGATCGAACTCCAGGGGCTCGGCGGCGATGCGCGCCAGCATCTCCTCGGTGGTATGGGGTTGGTTCTTCCAGGTGTGGAAGTAGGGGAAGTCGGTGTAGTTGGGTAGGCCCGACTCGTGCCTGAGTAGGTGCTCGATGGTGATCTCGTTGCCGCGGGGAAACTCGGGGATGAAACGCGAGACCGGGTCGTCGAGCTCGAGGATGCCGGCGTCGCGGAGTTGGAGGATGGCGACGGCCGTGAACTGCTCGGTCAGCAGGCCCAGGCGGAATCGGGTGCGCGGCGTGTTGAGCCCGCCGGTGGCGGGATCCTTGACCCCGAACGCCCGGCTGTATTTCACGTCCCCGTCGCGGGCCACCACGATCACCCCGTGAAAGCGGAAGGCCGGGCCCCAGTTCTCGCCGTAGGTCGCGACGTAGCGGTCGATCTGCGCGGCGAGATCGTCGGGCATGGGCATCCCCGGCGTGCCATCGCGGCGCAGCTCGGGATCGCCGAGCGCCGACGCCCGCTGCCGCTCTTGCACCGCGTCGTCGCCCGTGACCGCCGGCGCATCGGCGGCGGGCACGTCGGGCCACAGCGACCACGCCACCCCGGCGACGAGCGTTCCGGCAGTGACCGCCGCGGCCACCAGGCCCGGCCATCGGCGGCGTTCGGGCAGCGGCGGCGTCTCCGAGAACTCCACCGCGAACAAGGGCCGCCCTCCCGAATCGGCGGCCATCACCCGATTCGCGAAGCCCTCGGGGATCGTCTCCTCGTCGCCCGTGATCGGATCGAGCTCGCGCCAGGCCGACAATGCGCGCTCTTCGAGCGCGTCCAGGCCCTCGGCCTCGTCGTCGGTCGCCTCGTCGCCGCCTCGTCGATCATGCATGATAAGCCTCCACCAACGCCTCTCGGAGCCTGCGGCGGGCCCGGTTGAGGCGCGACTTGACCGTGCCGAGATCCACGCCCAGCGATTGCGCGATCTCGACGTACTCCAACCCGTGGTACTCGCGGAGAATGAACGCGGCGCGGTACTCGGGGGACAGCTCTTCGACCGCCTGATGAATGAGGCGCGCGAGCATCTTTCGCTCGGTCACCTGGTCGGCGCGGTCGCGGGCCACCACCTCGACTCCGCTCGCGTCGAGGGGACGGGTCTCCAGCCGCCGTCGGCGGATCTCGTCGATGGAACGATGGCTCGCGATGGTCAGGATCCACGTCGACAGCCGGGCTGGTCCATTGCGATCGAAGGTCGGCAGCGCCCGGAACACGCGGAGGAAGGTCTCTTGCGCGACGTCCTCGATCAGGCCCGAGTCGGCGTAACCGCGAAGCATCCGGCTGATGAGTGCCAGGACCGGTCGCTGATAGCGCTCCACCAGCGCCCGGCGAGCCCGCGTGTTGCCCCGCTGCGCGCTGGCGATCGTCAGCTCGTCGAGCTCGGGCAAGCGCTCGCGCCGCGTGGCGGGAGGACGGATCGGTGCAGCCTCGCTCACCGGTCGGGTCTCACGAATCCGGCGCCGCCTTGGTTCCTGGGCGCGAGCCCGCGACGCTCGGACCCAGCATAGCCGTCGTCGCCGCGGGCCGGCCCCGATGCCCGAGATCGCGGCGTGGCGCCCCTTGGCGCATAAGGCGCGCGACCCGATCTCGCCGGACGATGGGGGTGGCTGTCGACGCAGCGCGGGTGTTCCCGTGGGCACGGCGGTGTTTTCGCGCCGCGGCTCCCGGTGAGCCACCATCGCTCCGGCAGCGATGGA
>CAZYSW010000110.1:0-14050 GCA_964650105.1 uncultured Nannocystaceae bacterium | reverse complement strand
GGATCCGGAGCCCGAGCCCGAGCCCGAGCCCGAGCCCACGTCCGCCCCCCCTCCGCCGCCCCCGGCCGACGACGGGAAGTTCGCGACCGAGTGCTTGCTCAATCCCGACACGCCCGGGTGCGCGGAGGTGCTCGAGAAGAAAAGGAAGACCGACCCGGGAATCTCGATGGGCAACTTGCCCGACAAGCTCACCCAGACGCAGATCCGTCAGGGCATCTCGCCGCTCAAGGGCAAGGCCAAAGCCTGCGGTACCCAGCACAACGTCGCCGAGGGCACCGTGGTACGGATCAAGCTCTCCATCGAGGGTGCCACTGGAAAGGTGATCTCGGCCGAGCCGATGGCGCCGCACGACAAGGAGCCGGTCGGCAAGTGCGTGGCCAAGGTCCTCGAGGAGGCCAGCTTCCCGCAGTTCCAGAGCCAGCAACAGGGCACCACGTACCCGGTCACGATGTAGTCGGCAGGGCCTCCGAAACGTCGCGGGCGACGATACCGTCGCCGCCCACCGTTCGACGCCCCAGAGGCCCGCGACCATCCATGCCGGCGCCGTGTCCCACGGCACGCTCGGCTCGCGCGCGTTTTCGAACCCCGGCTACCGCTGTAGCTCGGTGCCCTCCGATCCGCTGTCGATGAGCTGCACGACGCGGGCGGCGGCGATGGGCCGGCCGAAGAGGTAGCCCTGACCGCGCTTGCACCCCAACGCGAGCAGCTTGTCGGCCTGGATCGGCTGTTCGATGCCCTCGGCGATGACGTCGACGCCGAGGTTCTCGGCCAGGCTGAGGATGGTTCGGATCATGGCCGTGCCCTGCTCCGATCCGTCGAGCGCGTCGACGAACGTCTTGTCGATCTTGAGGCCGTCGACGGGGAACCGGTGCAGATAGCTCAATGACGAATAGCCCGTGCCGAAATCGTCGACCCAGATCCGCACGCCCGCGTCCCGCAGCGCGCCCAGGACCCGATGCACGGTCTCGGCGTTGTCCATCAGCACGCTCTCGGTCAGCTCGAGACGGAGCGTGCCGGACGCGACCCTGAACTCCCGCAGGGCGGACTCGATCTCCTCGAGCAGCCGAGGATCGGCGATCTGCCGCCCCGACAGGTTCACGCTCATCGTGAGTGGGCCGAGCGTGGGGAGCGATTCCTGCCAGCGCCCGAGCTGACGCAACGACTCTCGGATCGCCCACCGCCCGATGGGAATGATGAGCCCGGTCTGCTCGGCCACGGGGATGAACTCGGACGGTGACACCAGGCCCCGACGGGGATGACGCCACCGGGCGAGGGCCTCGAAGCCCAGCAGGTTCCCGCTGGAGAGGTCGACGATGGGCTGATAATGCAGCTCGAACTCGTCGCGCTCCACCGCCTGCCGCAGGGCGACCTCCAGCCTGAGGGTCGTCAGGGCGTCGATGCGCATCTTGGTCTCGAAGACCTCGTGGCGATCCTGCCCTCGCTCCTTGGCCTTGTTCGCCGCCGCGGCCACGTCGCTGATAACTTCGTCGGGATCGTCGTATCCGCGCTTGCTGGTGGTCAGGCCGATGCTCACCGTGGTGTAGACGGTCTGCCCGTCCACGTCGAACGGCTCGTGCACCGACATCCGAATGCGGTTGGCGATCTCGCTGGCGACCTCGACGTCCTGCAGGTTCTCCAGCAGCACGGCGAACTTGTCGCCGCCGAACCGCGACACGGTGTCACCGGGACGGACACAGGCCAAAAGGCGTCGGGCGAGGATGGCCAGGACGCCGTCCGCGGCCTGATGCCCGATGCTGTCGGCCAGCCAGCGGAAGCGATCCACGTCGACCATGAGCACGGTGAACGCATAGTCCTCGTTGGTCTTGGCGGTCTGGATGGCGCGCTGCAGCTCCTCCATGAAGGGCTCGCGTCGAGGCAGCCCGGTGAGCGGATCGTGGCGGCTCTCCTCGCGCAGTTTCTCCTCGCGGAGCCGGAAGTCGGAGGTGTCGGTCAGCGAGCCCGCCATGCGGACCACCCGACCCTGGTCGCGCTGGGCCACCGCGCGGCTGATCACCCAGCGCCAGGTCCCGTCGCTGGCTCGAATGCGGTGCTCGTTCTCGTGGTAGGGCTTTTCGCTGGCCAGGTGGGCGGCGATGTCGGCCTTGAGGGCATCGATGTCGTCGGGGTGCACCCGGTCGAACCACTCCTCCACGGAGTTCGACAGGTCGTCGACGCCGTAGCCGAGCAGCTCGCGCCAGCGACGGGAGAAATGCATCTCCCCGGTCTCCAGGATCCACTCCCACACTCCGTCGTTCGCCCCCCGCACCGCCAGGGCGAAGCGCTCCTGCACGTCGCTGAGCGCCTGCTTCATCTGCATCCGCTCGATGCTGCTGAACACCGTGCTCTCGAGCAGGGCGCCGGTCAGCTCCGAGCGCCGCAGGTACGCGGATGCGCCTTCCTTCAAGACCTGCGAGCGCCTGGCCGAACGCTCGGTGGAATCGCCATCGGAGTCGATGCAGATGAGCGGCACGTTCGGTACCCGGCGGTCACGCACGAAACGCGTCCACGAGCGGCGATCTCCGGTGAGCTCGACGAGCACCACGTCGTAGGTCTTCGTGCCGAGGGCCTCGATGGCCAGGACCTCGTCCACTGCGTGATCGACCTGGAACGGAGGGTCGGCCACGCTGTCGAGGAGCTCGGTGACGATCGCGCACTCTCGCGCGCTCTCCCCGAGGTAGAGCACGCGACGGACACCGCGGTCGGGCTCCATCTCCACGCGTGGCTGCACGAACAACGTCAGCTTGCGTCGCCGCCCCCCCAGCCCGTCGTCGATTTCGACGGAGCTTTGCTCTCCTCCGTCGCCGGCGGTCTTCCCCGAAGGGTCGGCGGTATCGCGATCGCTGCTCATCGGGTCGCTCGGGCCCTCACCGGGCGGAATTCGTCCCAGCCGTATCGACGGACATAGTTACCCCAGACGCCCTCGCAGACCGGGTCGTAACGGCACTGTGCACATTCTCGCCGTTTTTGTCGTCGAGCGTCATCGAGATCCGCCCGCCGGATGCGGATCAGCTCGCCCCCACGACCGGCCTTTCGCTCCGACACGCGCTCGGGGTCGACGAGGGTATGCGCCGCGACCTCCGGCTCGAAGTGCACGTAACTCTCCACATATCCACGATTGAAGTCCGGAATACTCTGGGTCGTGCAAAGCGGGATGTCGACCAGGAACGCCATGACCTGGCGCTCGTTGCGCGATTGCTCGCGCACGAACGTCCCGAATACGGACGCGATCTCGGTGTACGTCGGGAACAGCCGCTCGAAATAGGTGTTCGCGCGCCCGTTGGCCTGCATCACGTTGAACACGACCTGGTCGACTCCGCGCGCGCGCAAGAATCGGTAGATGTCGCCCACGTGGGGCAAGTTGCGGCGCGTGATTACCGTGCTGGTGTGGAGCACCACGCCGTAGGGCTTGAGGCGGGCCACCTGCTCGAGTCCGGCGACCGTCTGCTCGAAGCTGCCGGGGGTGCGCGTGAGCCCGTCGTGGAGCTTGCGGTGGTGTCCGTGGATGCTGATGTAGAACTTCCGCATCCCGGCCGCGACCAACGTCTTGGTGTAGCGTTCGTAGGCCAGCGCCCGGCCGTTGGTCATGACGCTGATCGTCGGGACCCCTGCGGCGCGGGCCATCTTGACCCACGCGGGCAAGCGCCGATTGGTGGTGGGCTCGCCGGAGGTGAAGCAGACCTCCTCGCATCCGGGGTTGTTGGCGAGGATCCACTGGACGGTCTCGTCGGTGGTGGCCGAATTCGTGACGTAGCGAGCGTCGCGATCCTCCTCCATGCAGAAGATGCAGTTGTTGTTGCAGACGGCGCCAGTGAGGATATGGACCCGCTCTTGCTTGCGGGCGATGCGTTGCTCGATGCTCGCGTCGTGCATGGAGCTACCAGCTTCCATGACTGCCGTGTGACCCGTGACTCCCGTGTGAACCATGGCTTCCGTGCGAGCCATGACTCCCGTGCGAGCCATGGCTCCCGTGGGAGCAATGGGTCGGCGCCGCGACGGGCCCCCCACCCTGCAGCGATCGCGGCGGTGCCGTGTCGGCGTTGGCCCGCGCCCGCGCGGAGATCTCCCGCGCCTGCGGGCCGAGCATCGCCTCCGGCCGCCGACGGTAGCCCGGCAAGGGTGCCTCCGGCACACTGTCGTCTACCCGGTTCGCGTCGTCGTCATCGACCATGGCGGGCCCCCGCAGACCGCATGATAACAAGGTTCTCGCGCTTTCGCGGGCGATCTGCGTTCATGGGGCGGTGCGGGAGTACGACGCGAGCCTACCTGGGCCTGCAGCGCTGAAAACCCGTGTTCGGAACGGCGGCCGGTGACGCGCTGGCGCAGTCTACGCAGACGGTCCTCGATGCGCCCGGGCGTCGGTGAACGCCCTCCGAGCACCGCTCGATTCCCATCGAGCCCCAGCAGCTTGCACGGGGTACCGACGACCGCTCGGCACCGCCTCGCGCGGGGCGGGTGGGCGCGAAGGTGTCGTCGCGGTCGATCGGCCTTGGCGTCGCAATGAACGAGAGGATCGCAAGCACCGTTCAAGCAGGCTCGGCGATGGTCGCAGGCGCCTCCGCGACATACCACAGCATCCACTGATTGCTGGTGTGGGGGCCCACGTCGATGCGCTCGACCAGTCGCAGCGGTGCACGGCCCAGCACGCGATGGGCAGCCTCGGCATCGTCGTTGCGGTAGTGCTCGAAGGCCGCAGTGGAGGCTCGCGCGCGTCGAGTCTGGGCCGGCATCCTCGCCAGGCCGAACGCCACGTTGTCGACCACGATGACCGATCCCCCGGGGCGAACCAGGTTGCTGAGCATCGTCGCGGCACCGACGGGATCGGGGAGGTGATTCCAGCTCCGTCCCACGATCACGTGATCGAAGCGATCCGGCCCGGCCGCGATCACGCCCAGCGAGACTCGGCGTACCTGCGCTCGGGGTAGCGTCGCCAACAGTCGATCCAGCGCCTGCGGGTCGGGATCGATGCCCAGGTACCGAACGCGACTGTCGGCGATGGCCGCAGCGAGGCTGCGCGCGCATCGACCGTCGCCGCACCCCACGTCCAGGACGTCGCCCTCCAACGAGGACAGAATTTGCGCGAGGCGAGCCTCGTCGCGCCCGAACACGTCCTCGAACACGGGCTCGAACATGCCCGTGCACCGCCGTTCGTGGACACAGCCGCGGCACATCGAGCTGCGGGTCAGCTTGACCAGATCGCGTGCGAAGTCGTCGGGCGCCACCTTGCGGGAGGCATCCAGATACACCTGGCCGGTGACGTGCTTGATCGTCTCGATCTCCGCGTCCGAGAAGTCGCGCGTGTCCGCGCGATAGCGGGCGACTCGCCCGGCATGACGGACGAATAGGTGCCGCCCGCGATCCCAGGGGGTCACGCCGTCTCGCAGGAGCGGACATGCCGCCCCCCCGTCGCGAGTTTCGACCAACGACTCGAACACCCAGTCGAAGGCATTGGATCGCAAGCGAACGATCCCGGGCCGGAGCTCGGACGCCCCGCGTCGCTCGTAGTAGACCCGGTACAGCCCGGGACACGGCCCCGAGAGCGCGCATCCCCGACACGTCTCGGAAGGCTGCACCTTGGCCAGATCGTCGACGGGGAAGAAGTCCGGCTCCCCGACTTCGACCATGGTCGCGAACCGATGCGTGCGGAGGTCGTCGTAGTCGGCTTCGAATCCCTCCATCAGGCACAGAGGGAACCCGCCGTGCGTGAACCGGGGCCCCTCGGGGCTCCGCCGCTCGCGGCCGCGTTCGAGCGCCTCGCGAACCCGGGCCGCGGCGTCCGACACCGCCGGCACCAGGTGGTCGAACAGGTGCCAGGCGCCCCCCTTGGGCTCGACCATCGAGAACTTGAGGTTCACGTCGGGGTACGGGAGCACCAGGTCGACCAGGCCCTCCAGGTGCTCGACGTTCTGTCGCGTCACCACGCAGTTGATCGTCAGATCGAGCCCGCGGCCGCTGAGATTGCGCAGGGCCCGGCACGCCACGTCGAAGGACTTGCGCCGAACGATACCGTCGTGGATCCGGGCCGAAGCGGCGTGCAGGGACATGTAGACGTACCGCAAACGGTGCTCGACGAGCCGGTCGACGACCTCGGGATAGGCCAGGATCAGTCCGTTGGTCACGAGCCCGAGATCCATGCCGCGGGCCGCGACCTCCTTGGCCCACTGCATCAGCTCGGGCCGGATGGTGGCTTCACCCCCGGAGAACACCACCATGGAATGTCCGAGCTCGGCAGCGCGGGCGATCTTGGCGCGCACCTCGGCCGCGCTCCCGTCGATGTACCTGACGTCCTGCGTGTGGCAAAACGTGCAGTTCTCGTTGCACCCGTAGCCGACCTTGATGAGGGCCTTCATGTCGTCGGGTCCGATCCGGCCCCAGGGGCGCGTGAGCGCGGCGCCGCGTCGGTCTGCCCTCGCGGCGGTCGCCCCGCGAAGGCGCACGGCGGATGATCGACGCAAACCGGCTCGCCGTGCGACATGGCGCCCATCATAACCGCAGCAGCCGACCCGCACCGGCGCGATCGTGGCGCGGGACTTTCACATCGGGCTGCTAGACTCTCCTAGGAACCATGGTTCTGACCATTGCGCTGCCCCGGGCAGATGTTCGCGTCCGCCGAGCGAAGACGAGTGACGTCCCCACGCTGGCGCGTATCCGGGCCGAGAGCTGGCGGGAGGCCTACCGCGAGATCCTGCCCCCCTCGGTGCTGGCAGGCATCGACCTCCCCCGTTGCGCCTTGCGCATGCGCCAGGCGGTGGTGGGGCAGCAGCGGGGCAAGCGCCTGCTGGTGGCGGAGGATGCCGGCGGCGCCGTGATCGGCTACGCGTGGTGCGGGCCGCAAGCGGACCGGCGGCTGCCGTTTCGCGGCGAGATCTACGAGCTGTACCTCCTGCCCGGACGGCAGGGTCAGGGCGTCGGCCGCACGCTTTTGGGCTCCGCCATCTGGTCGCTGGTCGATCTCGGCCTCAACCCGGTGCTGGTGTGGGTCCTCGCCAGCAACGACGCGCGGCATTTCTACGAGTCGTGCGGCGGAGAGCTGGTCGCCCGCAGCCCCATCGACGTCGACGGTTACGAGACCACGCGCCTCGCGTACGGATGGCGGCGCGCGCTCCCCCTGCCCGCCCTTCGTGCCGCGTCGTGAACGTTCACCACGCGGCCATGACCGCGGTGCTGTTGTGGAAGCCCTCGATGCTGCCGCCGAACTTCGCGATCTCGCCGTAGCAGGTCGTGCCGACCATCGGGAAGCTGCGGCCTCCCGAGAACGCGATCACCTCCTCGCGGTAGCGATCGCGCAGCAACTGGAGGCGCGCGGCGCAGTCGAACACCAGGGCACCGCGCACGCCGGTGTTGCGGAGCGGCTCGAGCGTGCGCGCAGAAAGGTGTCGCGCCGCCGCGATGAGCTGCTCGGGGTCGGCGGTGACCACCCTCACCACGGTGCCCGTCGGCAAACCGGCGGCGAGGAGCACTCCCCCGTCCTCGAGCCCCAGGGGGGCACGGATCTTGAGCTGCTCCCCGTAGGTCTTGGCCCCCAGCTCGTACTTCGCCATGGTCGCGACGAGGTCGTCACCCGGACGGAGCAGCCCCAGCCACGACAATTCCTCTTCGTAGACCTCGACGGCGGGCCTTCCATCGAGGGTCCGGATGATGCGTCCGTCGATGGAGGTGACCAGCATTTCGCGGCCTTGCTCGGCGGGACACCATCCGTGGTGCGCGACGATCGACGGCGCGCAGTCGGTGAACAGGGCGACGAGCACCGCGGCGTCTTCGTAGACCTCGCCGTCGTGGAACACCAGCGTGCGCCGGAACTTCCAGTTGTCGCCCGCCGTACCTCCGAAGACGCGCCAGTGGGGCGGCGCGCTCATGCAGACGTCCGCGATGAGCTCGTCGCCGTCGGTGCTCATCGCATCGGCCAGCGTCAGGAGGCTGACGTTGCGTCGAAGTTGCTTGCGCGCCCCGTCGACCACCCGGTCCATGCCGACGGCGACCTTGCGTGGATCGCTGGAGATGCCCTCGACCAGGGCGACCTCGTAGCCGAAGCTCTGGCCGGCGAGCACTGCCGCCACCGGATCGTGGCTCGAGATCCCGCGCTCGGTGAAGGCGACGCCTCCGGTGGAGGCGCCCACGATGGTCGAGCCGAACGCCGTGCTCGCCTCCCGCAAGAACGACCGGTGGTCGCAATCCTCGGGGAGGAACACGATGGCGAGCGGGCGCCCTGCCAACCTGGAGCGAGCGGACGCCAACTCGCGCGCGAGCGCCGGCGGTCCGCCCGGCACCGGCCCGACGCTCACGAACTCCATGCCATCACCTGGGGCTTCATCCCTAGCAATGTGACGCGATGCGCCCCCGAGGCAAGGGTTCTCGTGGCGGCCACGACGGGGCCTAACGCACGAACGACGTGTGTACGAAGTCCGGCCCGGGCGAACGACGTTCTCAGATCACGAGATTGTCGGTGAGGTCCTCGTCGACCCAAACGGTCAGGACGCCATTGCTGTACTCGGTGAAGCCGTCGACCACTCCGTTGTTCACGAACCCGGCGCCGGAGAGGTCGCCGGTGATCGAGTCCCCCGCGTCTCCGATCACGCGAAGCCCGTTGCTGGTGGGCGACAGGCGAGGCAACGCCTCGAGCGTGACGAACAGCGAGTTGTCGCCGCTTCCCGTCAGATCCACCACCTCGATGCCTCGGATTGCAGGTGCAAAGAAGTTACCCAGAGCCAGCGCGATCCCGTCTCCGTCCAGCGCCAGGGTGTCCTCTCCCGGGCCGCCGTCGATCCGAAAGAAGTCCACGGAGGGGATGACGATGGTGTCGGCGCCCGGGCCGGCATACAGGACGTCGGCTCCACCGCCGCCATGGATCTCGTCGTCGCCGCTACCGCTGACGATCACGTCGATGTCCCCCGTCCCGATCAGTTGATCGGCGGCGGGGGTCCCGCGCAGCGTGACGGCGCCGGTGAAGTTTCCGCCGAAGATCACGAAGGTACGACCGGCATCGGACGCGGGGATGTCGGCGCGGGGCGCTCCGACCACGACGTCACCGAAGCCGTCTCCGTCGATGTCGGCGCCGCCGCTGCTCGCCCAGCCCACGGTCTGTCCGCCGACCCCGTCCAGCGCGAACCCTCCCAGTCCTCCGACCACGTCGGTGAGCGACACGGCCGTCGTGTCGGTCTTGCCGTAGATCACGTAGGCCCGGCCCGCATTGGTTCCCATGAAGTCGGCCAGATGCGCGCCGACGATCACGTCCGAAAGGCCGTCGCCGTTGACGTCGATGCCTCCGCCGACGGATTGACCGGCGAGGTCGTTGGCCGACTCGCCGTCGATCACGAACCCGCCGTTGCCCTGCGCGATGTCGGTGAGCAGCACGGTCGTGGTGTCGCTCTTGCCGAACACCACGTAGGCGCGCCCCTGCATGTCGAGGTCGTTCTCCGCCCCACGGGCGCCGATCACCAGATCGGCCCGGCCGTCACCGTTCACGTCCCCGGCCCCGCTCACCGAGAACCCCGCGTTGTCGAGCGCTTCTTCCCCCTCGATGATGAACCCTCCGCCGCTGGCCAGGTCGCCGGCGGACACCGCCGCGCCGTCCTTCTTGCCGAACACCACGTAGGCTCGGCCCGCGAACGCGCCCGCGTTCTCGGCCAGAGGCGCCCCGACGATGACGTCGTCGAGCCCGTCGCCGTTCACGTCCCCGGCGCCCGACACCGCGCTCCCCAGCTCGTCCCCGTTGTCCTCGGCTTCGATGACGAATCCCCCGGTGCCCGCGACGATGTCGGCCACGCCGACCGACGCGGTATCTCCCACCTTGCCGAATACCACGAACGCACGGCCTCCGCTGGTCAAGTTCGCGGCCGCGGCCCGCGGGGCGCCGACGATGACGTCGGCCAGGCCGTCACCGTCGACGTCTCCGGCCGCCGATACCGCCGCACCGAGGTCGTCGCCGGGCGACCCGCCCGCGATCACGAACCCGCCGTTGCCGGCCACGACGTCGTCGAGCGAAACGTTGGTCGGTGCATCGACGCCGAACACCACGTAGGCCCGGCCGACGTTCGGCTCCCCGAGCACCGCGTCCGCCAGGCCATCACCGTCGACGTCTCCGGCCAATGACACGGAGATCCCGGTGTCGCTCGACCCGGTCTCCGGCACGTAGGTGAACCCCCCGGCTTCCGCGGCGACGTCGGTCAGCGAGACCGCGGCCCCGTCGTCCTTGCCCAGGACGAGATAGGCGGCGTTGCCTCCGGGCGCGCCGACCAGGATGTCCGCGCGTCCGTCCCCGTCGAGGTCCCCGAGGGCGCTCACCGACTGACCCGACTCGTCGTTCACCGCCTCGCCGTCGATGACGAAGCCACCGAGACCGTTTCCGACGGCCTCCCCGGGGATGAGCGTCGGCGCGACCATCAGGACCACGGTAGCCGTGTCGGTGCCACCGGCCCCGTCCGAGACGGTGTAGGTGAAGCTGTCGTGACCCCAAAACGAGCTCGGCGGCGTGTAGGTGAACGATCCGTCGGGCGCCACGTTCACCGCGCCGCCGGCGACGCTCTGCACGTCGGCGTCCGACACTTGCAGAGGATCGCCGTTCACGTCGCTGTCGTTGACCAACACGCCCTCGGTGGCATCGACCGTGAACGGATCGGCGGCCATCGACGTCACGTAATAGTCGTCTTCGGCCACCGGATCGTCGTTGGCCGGCCCCGTGCTGGATTCGCTGCTCGACGAGCCGTCCGAGCTCCCCGTGCTTTCCGAAGTGCCCGAGCTCGAATCGTCGAGGCCGGTGCTCGTGTCCGTCGACATCGTCTCCCCCGTGGTCGTCGTCGGGATCCCCGAGGTCGTGTCGTCTCCGGTGCCGGACGTGGTGCCGGTGGAGTCGTCACCTCCGGTGTCCATGCCGTCGGCCGAGGTGGTGTCGTCCCCACACGCGGGCCAAAGCGGCAGGGTGAGCAAGAGACCGAGCGAGACGAAGCGATTCGAGACGGACGCGCGCATGAGCCGAAGGCTACACCGCCGTCGTGGGGTCGAGATCGGGGAAACGCCCCCGCGCCCTCGCGCGTCGGCACCCCCTCGCAGGCGGGCGACACCCCGGCGGCGCTCGACCAACGGGGCGCTGCACGGCCGATCACGGCGAGTTCCCCCGAATGTCGCGAATTCGCGCCATTTGCGGCTCACCGAGCGGCTCGACGAGGCGGGGTACACTGGGCCTCGATGACGCGCCGGGTCCTCGTGGTGCATCCGCCGGTCTCGGTCGCCCGCGACTTCATCGACTATCCCTACTTTTCCGATCTGGGCGCCGTGCAGCTCGCCGCCGTGCTGCGGGAGCGCGTCGAGGTCGATTTGGTCGACGCGTTCGCGTTGCCCGAGGCCGGCGCGTCGTGGCGCGACGACGGACGCGTGCATCTGGGTGCGACGGCGAATCGGGTGCTGGCGGCCGTCGACGCCCTCCCCCGTCCCGGCCTGGTCTTCGTGGCATACACCCCGTTTCACCGCCCACCGACCCGCGACGACGTGCTCGGCCCGCTGCTCGCAGCGCTGCGCGCCCGCCTCGGAGGCGAGGTTCCGATCGTGCTGGCCGACGCCTACCAGTCGGGACAGCACTACGTACAGGCCCCCCAAGAGGCCGTGCTGCGCAGCTATCCCGAGGTGGACGCCTGGCTGAAGTACGAGGCCGAAGTGTCCGCACCCCGGCTGTGCGAGACCTGGTTCGATGGAGGGCTTCGTCCCACCGGCGTGGTGGTGGGCGAGCGGCCGGACGACCTCGACGCGCTTCCTTTGCCGGCGTGGGACGCGGTGGATCTTCCGGCTCACGATGCCTTTCGAGGGTCGGTCGTGTCGACGCTCGGGCGCGGCTTCTGGGCGTTCCCGATCGATGGACGCACCCTGCCGATGGTCACGTCGCGCGGCTGCCCCTTCGCGTGCGTGCACTGCAGCTCGAACCCCGACCGCCGCCCCGGAGAGCCCAAGACGCAGCGACGGCTGTCCGCCTCGCGTGTCGCCACGCACCTCGAGGCGCTCGCGCGCCGTCACGGTGCCACGCGCGTCCACGTGCTGGACGAGCTGGTCAACGTCAACCCGCGTCACTTCGATGCCGTGCTCGACGCGATGGAGGCCCTCGACCTCGCGTTCGAGCTGCCCAACGGCATGCGGGCCGACTACCTGACCCCGAGCCATTTCGACCGCATGCGCGGGAAGGTCACGACCGTGAGCGTGAGCGCCGAGAGCGGATCGCAGCGGGTGCTCGACGAGGTGGTGCGAAAGCAGCTCGACCTCGGCGCGATCGTCCGCGCCGCCGAGGACGCCCACCGTGCCGGCGTGGCGCTCATGATCCACTGGATGATCGGACTTCCGGGGGAAACGGCGGCGGAGATCAACGAGACGCTGGAACTCGCGCTCGATCTGTGGGACCGCTACCGCGCCTGGCCGTCGGTACAGGTCGCGACCCCGCTGCCGGGCACCGCGCTCGCGGCCGGCCGCAGGCTCCCGGTCGTGGAGGACTGGGGCCCGCGCTTTCAGCGGGTGCCGAGCGACGGCGGCACCGTGCCGCCCGAAATCCTGCAGCGGTTCAAAGACACCTTCGACGCTCGCTTCGCGGCCTCGCACGGGCCCGAGAAGCTGATCATGAACGTGACCTACGTCTGCAACAACCACTGCACCTTCTGTGCGGTGGGCACCCGGACGCAAGTCGACGGCCATCCCACGCGGCAGCGCGAGCACTTGATGCGATATCGCCGGCGAGGGGTCACCATGGTGGACTTCGACGGCGGCGAGCCGACGCTCGACCCCGAGCTGCTCTCTCTCGTCCGGTTCGCGCGACGCATCGGCTACACGCGGATCAACGTGACGACCAACGGCCGGTTGTGCGTGTATCCCGAGTTCGCCCGGAAGCTGGTCCGATCCGGACTGACGACGCTCTTGTTCAGCGTGCACGGCGCCAACGCGCGGACGCACGCCCAACAAGTCGGGGTGGCCGAGGCCTTCGAGCAGACGTTGGGGGGGATTCGCAACTGCGTGGCCGCACGCCCCCCCGACGTCGAGTTGGGGGTGAACATCACGCTCACCAAGAGCAACTACCGGGAGCTCGACGCCGTGGCCGCGTTGGCATACGGCGAGGGGATCTCGTGGCTCAACATCCAGTTCCTCACGCCGTTCGGTCGGGCGACCAAGATGGTCGCGCCCGACACCGCGGACGCGGCCAGGGTCGCGATGGCGGTGATCGACAAGTGGCGCGATCGCATGAAGCTGCAGGTCATCAACCTGCCGTACTGCTTCATGCCCGGCTACGAGGCGTTCATGTCCGGCGATCTCGGCAAGCTGCGGCGCCACATGGTGTTCGTGAACAACGAGGACGTGAACCTGGCCGCCTACCTCGCCGAACGCCGGACCCGCAAGGACGTGTGCCGAAGCTGCCCCCACGCTTGCTTTTGCGGCGGCTTCTACGAGCTCGACAAGGTCCCCGAGCCCCCGTGGATCATCCGCCCCGAAGACCTGGTGCGCCGCGTCGAGCCGTGAGCGCGCAAGCCGTCCGGCACGGCGCGGTGGCGTCGCTCAGTCGCAACCGATCGGAACCGTGGCGATGACCAGATCGTCGATCCAGCGGTCGAGGGCCTGGGGAGCACCGCCGGTCCAGAAGTTCTCGACGGTGACCAGGTTGAGTCCGTAGTCGTCCCAGTTCCCGCGCCAGTCGATGTCGTAGCGACCGGCCTCCAGCATGTCGTCGACCCAGAACTCCAACACGCCGTCGACTTCGCCCGGGGTGTTGAGGCGAACGTGCCCCTCGACGCAGTGCCACGCGTCGGCGTACTTGTTGGAGAACAGGGGGGTGGTGCCCACCAGAGGGCCGAGGCTCTGCAAACCGTCGGCGTCGTTGTAGCCCTGGCACACCACCTCGTCTTCCAGCACGCAGCTCGACGGCTCGGCGGCCAGCACCACGTCGGAGCCGTCCGACCACAGACTGGCGACCATCGCCTGCCCCCAGTTCTCGTGGGCGAAGGCGGTGATCCGGGTGAGCTTGCGCGGACCGACGTCCGGCCACCCCGCTTCCATCTTGATGCGGAAGCGCCAGTAGATCTCGTCGAACTTC
>CAZYSW010000109.1:0-14084 GCA_964650105.1 uncultured Nannocystaceae bacterium | reverse complement strand
GTCCAGGGCGCAGCGTGGATCGAGCCGGCGGCGGTCGGGACGCCCGCCGCGGGTCGAATGCCCGTGCATCGGCGGCGGGTTTTCGGACATACTGAACGTCGTGCGGACCGCGACTCCGAGTGCGATCCGGGCCTCTCGGTGGGGGGACGGCGTTTGAACGGCTCGCGCACGACCAGCCTCGCCCGGCACCTCCTTTGCGCGGTGCCGCAACTCCAGGATCCCAACTTCAAACGCTCGGTGGTGCTCATGCTCGAGCACACCAGCGAAAGTGCCCTGGGGCTGGTCGTCAACAACCCGCTCCCCAACACCGTCGCCGAGGTGGCCGAGGGGCTCGGGCTGACGTGGCTGGGGGATCCGGAGGCGCGCGTGCGCCTGGCCGGCCCCGTCGAGCCGATCCGGGGCTGGATCGTCCACGACCGGGTCGACTGGGACCCCGATGCGCACGAGATCCTGCCCGGCTTACAGCTCACCACGTCGCTGGAGCCGGTCAGTCGCGCCGGGCGGACCGCGGTGGGAGGGCCCGACGAGAACTTCCTGTTCCTGCTCGGCTATGCGGGCTGGGGGCAGCTCCAGCTCGAGGGGGAGATCGCCGCCGGAAGCTGGGTCGCCGTCCCGATCCAGGGCGCCGACGCGGATCCCGATGCGGGGGTCGGCGTGCCGGCGCGGTGGCTGTTCGAGACCGACCCCGAAGACATGTGGGACGAGGCCCTGCGCTCCATCGGCGTCGACCCGGGGCGGCTGGTGGGGCTCAAGGGTGGACACGCGGCCCTGCACTGAGCGGGGTGGGGCGGGGGCGCCTCTTTGCGTCTGGGGCCCGAGGCGCGGTTTAGGGCAGGCTGCGACTTCGTAGGCGGGTTAGGAATTCGCGCCTAGACGTTCCTGGTAGGTATGTGTAGGGTCGAGGGGTCATCCCCCCGAACAAGAGAAGTATCGTGCGTCACATCGGATCTCGTCTGGTGGTTTCCTCGGCCGTGCTCACGCTGGGGGCGCTTCCCGCTTCGGCGGCGTCTCCCCCCGAGGACTTGCGCATCTCCGAGACGGCCTCGTGGGTGCTCAAGTCCGACGACGAGTGGCGGCTTTCGGAGCTCGAGCGCACGTACGGCCTCGACCCGCAGGCGCTCGAAGGCATCGAGCCGTTCTGGCAGGACGGCATGCTGTTCACCCCCGACGGCCTCGCCGAGTCGATCCTGGCCCAAGTGGGCCTCGATCCGGTCCGGGCGATGAACTACGAGCCGACGGTCGGGATCCTGTACGTGGAGATGAACGGCGTGACGCTGTCGCCGTTTTGCGGCAACGGCGAGGTCGCCAACGCGGCGCGCAACTGCACGCCGCTCGTCAGCCAGCAAACCAGCTTTCCCGCGTACGGCAACGGCAGCCAGCAGTCCTCCGTGTTTCAGCAGCTTCGGAACTACTACGACCCGTTCAACATCGTCATGACCACGTCGCGGCCGCCCGATTGGGTGCCGTACACGATGGCCGTGATCGGCGGGTCGGCCGGGCAGGCGGGGCTCGGTGGGGGCGTGTGCGGGGTCGCGAACGTGGCGTGCGACGGACTCAAGCGCAACCACGTGTCGCTGACCTTCCCGAACTCCTGCGGCGGCGTGGCCGAGACGGCGGCCCAGGAGACGTCGCACAACTGGGGGCTCGAGCACACCAACAACACCCAGGACCTCCTGTATCCCTTCAACAACGGAGGCTCGAAGAGCTTCGTCGACAGTTGCATGGCCATCAGCCACGCCACCGGCGCCGGGATCACACAGTGCGGCTACATCCACGAGATCTACTGCCCGGCGGGCGGCGGCGAGCAGCAGAACAGCTACGCCGAGCTGATGGGCGTGTTCGGTCCGCGCGAGGTCGACGACATCGCGCCGGAAATCATCAGCACCACGCCGGAGAACGGCGCGGTCGTCGGCACCGATGCCAGCTTCACGGTCAGCGCCAAGGTCAGCGAAAATGGCCGCTTCTTGGCCGCGAAGTGGACGTTCCTGGAAGGGCTCCCCGAGGGGGTCGACAGCTTCACGCGGTGCACCAACAAGGTGTGCGACGACGACTACAACTTCGGCGTGGGGTTCGACCCGAACGCGGCCGACTATCCCTTCCTACAGTTCTCGCCGCCCATCCCGCCCGGCGTGTACTCGATGCAGTTCGAGGTCATGGACGCCTACGGGAACTACGATTCCAAGACGATTAGCTTCGAGGTCAGCGAGGACGGCAGCGCCACCGGGAACGGGTCCGACACCGCCGACGACGGCGGGGACGGGGGCACCGAGTCGGGCGACGATGGTAGCGAGGGCGAGGGCGACGGGACCGACAGCGTCGGTGCGAGCGGGTTGACCGGGGCCGACGGGGGCGACGACGGTGGGGGCAAGGACGGCTGCGCGTGCCGTGCGAGCTCCACGGCGCACGCCTGGGCGGCGTGGTCGCTGCTGGGGTTGGCCCTGATGACGACGCGGCGCAGGCCGTGACGCGACCGTCCTCGGGCGGCACCCGCCGCCCGAGGAGGCCTCCCGCACGCGTCGGGGCTCAGAGGTTGCCCGCGTAGAGTTGCATGAGGTCGCGCATCTCGACGAGCTCGCCGTCCTGCAGCGCGTCGGCGGCCGTGGAGAGCCAGGTGACCATGGCGTCGGCGATGGCCTTGGCGCCCGCGTGGTCGCCCTTGTTCACCAGATCGCCGATCACGATGAGGCTCTGGGCGTAGCCGACGATGACATCGGCCTTGTAGAGCGCGTTCGCGTCCTGCTGCACGAGGGTTCCGATGGCCACCTCCAGCTCGTCCTCCATGGGCTCGCGGGTGAGCGGATGCTCGTAGGTGAGCTTGGCCTTGATCGGGTCGGTCTCGTAGATTTGCGCAGGATCGCAGGCTGCGATGATCTGATGATAGCTCATGGCGTAGCCGGGCGCGAGATGCTGCGGATCGACCTCGGCCGGGTCCTCGCTGTACTCCTCGCCGTGGAACTCCTTGACCCCGAAGTACCAGGGCAGCGTGAGCTGGAGCTGGACGTTGCGGGCCGAGACCTCCATCACCTGAATGAAGTGATCCTCGAACAGGCGATGGGCCTCGTCCTTGCTGTCGACGAACACGTAGGCTCCCTTGCCGGCATCGGTGACGTCGTCCATCAGGTCGTCGCGGTAGCTGGACACGTTGCCGACGCCCACGCCGACCAGGTAGATGCCCTCGCCGTCGCTGTCGGACGCGGCGTCGGCGATGATGTCGATGTCGGTCACGCCCGCGTTGGCCCCACCGTCGCTGATCAGCACCAGGCGGTTGATCCGCTCCGGGGAATAGTTGGCCTGGGCGAGCTCGTAGCCCTTGACCAGGCCGGCATGGAGGTCGGTGCCCCCGTTCGCGTCCACGGCATCGACGACGGCGAGCAGGGTCGGATCGTTCGGGCCCTGCACGGTGTGGGACTCGAGGGGGACGACCTGAGCGGTGTCCCAGGTGACCACGGACACGACGTCTCCGGCCTTGAGGCTGGCCGCGATCGCCCGCATCGACTCCTTGAGCAGCTCGATGGGCTCTCCGGCCATCGAGCCCGAGGTGTCGAGCGCGAACACCAGGTTCATCGCCCGGCGGTCGGCATTGGTGAGCGCACGTCCCTGGGCATTGACCAGCAACACGAACTCGCCGGCCTGCGCATCGATCCGGCGCATCTGCATGCCCACCGCCGCCGGCTTGTCGTCGGGGTTGGCGTAGCTCAGGTCGTAGTAGTTGAGAAACTCGTGGATCCGGATCTGGAACGGACTGACGATTTGCCCGTCGAGGATCGCCCGGCGAGCGATGACCGGTGAGGCCTGCGAGTTGCTGTCGTCGTTGGACATGTACAGGACGAGCGGCTCGCTGCTGTCGGGGCACTGGAGCGCCGTCGCCACGCCAGGCGCGGTCTGGATGGGGCTCGCGCACTGGTCCACCGCACAGTCGGGGTCGGCGGTGCACAGACAATCGCAGTACCCGTCGGCGCTGCACGGCGCCTGCGCACAGTCGCTGGTGTCGCAGGCGCAGTCGGGATCCTCGCAGCAGGGCACAGCGTCGGTGTCCTGCATCGCGGAAGGCTCGCACACCCCCGGATTCCGATCGCACCCCTGCACCGTGCCGCCCGTGGAGGATCCTTCGGAGTCGGTGGAGGTGCTGCCCTCGGTGCTCCCGGTGGTCGTGGTGGGCTCACCTGCCCAGGGCTCGCAGGTGTAGGGACCCGGGTCCGTCGTCCCCGAGCTTCCCCACGAGTCGGAATCGCCGGTCAGGCCCGAGGTTCCCCCGGGATCACCTCCGCTGCCTCCGTCTTCGCCCCAACCCCCGCCGGGATCGGTCCCGTCACCGCCGGGAGGGTCGAACGGAGGACGATCCCACGGCGCATCGCCGTGGCCGAGCGGTTTGCCCGGGGTGCTTCCGGCCGAGGAGCACCCTACGAGCGCCATGGCGCAAAGCGCCGTCCATATCCGAGGTACACGCGCAGCGAGCTGCATTTTCGATCTCCAAGCCAATCTCGAGGAAGGGAACAAACGCGCGCTCCGAGCCGAAACGCGCAGGTCGTCAGCATACGCGCACGCTCGAGCGGGTGCAAACGTCGGTTCGGGGATCAACCCCGGTCGCCCTGGTCGGCCTGCCCGGTGGGGCGGTGTCGCAGACAGGTGATGCCTTCGACGGCCAGCGCGAGCCATCCGGCCATGAGGCACAGACCGCCCACGGGGGTGATCGCACCGAGGACCCGCGGTCCTCCCAGCACCATCGCGTACAACGTGCCCGAGAAGACGACGACGCCGATCACGAAGAGCGGAACCGCGAACCGAGAGGCGGCCGCGAGCAGCTTCGGCCCGCGCATGGCGAGCGCCGCGAGCACCACCGCGTGCAGTTGCTGGTAGTGCGCCGCGGTGCGCCAGATCTCCAGGTCGGGCGGGGACACGCGGCCGCGCAAGCCGTGCGCGCCGAAGGCTCCCGCCGCAACGCCGAGCAACCCGAGCAGGCCCGCCGCCACCAGGGCGACGGTCGACCATCGTCCGTTCAGGGCGCCCCGCCCTTGGCCAGGGCCTGACGACGCGTCTCGAGCTGGGTCAGCAGCCACGGGCGAAACTCCTCCTCCTGGCCATCGGGGTGCATCACCCGGTAAGGCTCCATCGTGGAGAACGAGTCGCTCGCGATCTCCTCGATGAAGGTGTCGAGATCGTGGATGTCCGCCCCGAGGAACTCCCACTTCTTGCGGAGCATCTCGGCGAACTCGGTGCTCGTGTACTCCTTGCGCTTGCCCTTGAGCTTGCCTTTGGGGGTTCGGCGGGCCGGGGCGACGAACCGTAGGCCGCTGCGCTCGACGATGGTGAGCGCATCGAGGATGCCGAGCTCGGTCGAGGACGTGCGTTGCGTATCGGGCTCGGTCGCCGCCAGCACCCCCGGCGTTCGACCTTCGATCTCGTCGAGACGCGCGAGCAACCAGTCGCGGGCGGACACGGTGGCCCCGTCCGCGAGGCGGACCATGTCGGGTTCCTTGGCCCGCAGGCGACCCGCGCCGACCCGATCGACGAACTGTTTGGCCGTCGGGATCCCGGCAGGGACGCGCGCGAGCCGGCGCTCGAGATCGGCGGCCGCGGCCTCGCCGTTGCGCTCCTGGCCTCCCTGGATGAACGTGTGTTCGCTCTCCCGCACGATCTGGATCAGTCGACGGATTTTCTCGGGCTCTGACAGATGGCCATCGTTGCGGTCGGCCCGGATCCGCTGCTCTTGCTCGGTGCTGTCGAGGATGCGCGGGTTGGGGGCGCCACAACCCCACAGCGAGAAGCCGGCCGCGGCCGTGACCGCGCCGCGACCAAGCGCGGAACGGAGGCGCAGCCCCCGCGATCTCGACGGCCGACCTGCGCTGGATCTCGTCGCGCCGGGGGAGCGCTGCGACATCGGTTGGTAGGCTAGCACGAGGTGGCCGGAGAACATCCCGCCGATTTGTTCGACGCGCAGGCGGCCAAAGACGCAGACCTCACGCCGCTGGCCGAGCGCATGCGCCCACGCACCCTCGACGAGGTGGTGGGACAGGAGCACCTGCTGGGGCCCGGTCGCCCGCTCCGCAAGGCGATCGAGGCCGACCGCATTCCCAGCATGATCCTGTGGGGGCCTCCGGGGACGGGGAAGACGACACTGGCTCGGGTGATCGCCCGCACGACGGGCGCGGCTTTCGAGACGCTGTCGGCCGTCAACGCAGGGGTGAAGGACATCCGCACGGTGGTGGAGACCACGCGGCGCATCCGTCGCTACGAGCAACGGACGACGGTGCTGTTCGTGGACGAGATCCATCGCTTCAACAAGGCCCAACAGGACGCGCTTCTGCCCCACGTGGAGGCGGGGGTGTGCCGCCTGGTGGGTGCCACCACCGAGAACCCGAGCTTCGAGGTCAACGCGGCCCTACTCAGTCGCGCGCGCGTGTTCGCGCTTCGGGAGCTCGGGCTGAACGATCTGGTCGTGCTGTTGCGGCGGGCGCTCGACGATCCCGAGCGCGGCCTGGGGCGGCGGGCGATCGAGGCGGACGACAGGCTGTTGCACGCGCTCGCGCGGACGGCCGAGGGCGATGCACGGCGGGCGCTCACCACCCTCGAGATGGCCGTCGACGGTCTCCCGCAGGGGCAGCGGCGCCTCGAACCCGAGCACGTCGCGGCCGTCCTCGGACCGCGGGCGCTCCGTTACGACAAGGCGGGCGAGGAGCACTACAACGTGGTGTCCGCCTTCATCAAGAGCATGCGGGCCAGCGACCCGGATGCCGCGCTGTACTGGCTGGCGCGGATGCTGGAGGCAGGGGAGGACCCGATGTTCGTGGCCCGGCGCGTGGTCATCTTCGCGGCCGAGGACGTCGGCAATGCCGATCCGCAGGCGCTGGTCGTCGCCCAAGCCGCCGCCGACGCGACGCGCTTCATCGGCATGCCCGAGGCTGTCCTGCCGCTGACGCAGGCCGTCTGCTACCTGGCGTGGGCCCCCAAGAGCAACACCGCGCTGCGCAGCTACATGGCCGCCCGCAAGGACGTGCGCCAGCACGGCGCGCTGCCGGTTCCCATGGTGGTGCGCAACGCGGTGACCAAGCTGATGAAGGAGATGGGCTACGGCGCCGGGTATCGCTACCCGCACGACTTCGAGGGCGGGATGGATCCGTTGCACGAGAGCCACTTGCCCGAGCCGCTGCAGAATCGGCCCGAAGGGCCCCCTCGCTACGTCGTCGCCGGCCCGCACGGGTACGAGGCCGAGCGCGCGGCGGACCTCGAGGCCCGTCGTGCGGTGGTTCGGTCCGCCGCCGCCTCCGACGGCGACGACACGGCGGGCGGCAGCGGCTAGCGTGGACTCACGAGGCCTTGGCGGCCTGCTGAGCCTGCTCGCGGCGCAAGGGGCTTTGGCGCCGCTTGAGCCGTTCCTTGAGCTTCTTCTGCGACTTGCGGCGTCGCATCTTGGGTGTGCGGCGGTTGTCGGACTTTCCCATGGGGGAGCGTTTGTGGCCGAACCGAGGGCGGGGGTCAAGAGGGCAACGCAGCCCGCGGTGACACCGCCATCGCGTCGTGATAGGCGCGTGGCTCGAAGGTCGCAGTCGCCATGATTCGGCTCAGCGTCAACGTCAACAAGGTCGCCACCCTTCGCAACTCGCGAACGGCGCAACCCCAGGACCGGGCCCTCGGCGTCCCCGAGGTCACCGCGGCCGCGCGGGTGTGCATCGAAGCGGGCGCGCCGGGGATCACCGTGCACCCGCGTCCCGATGCTCGCCACATCACGCGCGCCGACGTTCGCGACCTCGCACGCCTGCTCGCGCCGCGTCGAGACACCGTCGAGTACAACATCGAAGGGGACCCCCGACCCGACCTCGTCGAGCTGGTGGAGGAGGTGCGCCCGCATCAGTTCACGCTGGTGCCGGTGCGCCCCGGCGAGATCACGAGCCAGGCCGGGTGGCCACCCGATACGCCCACGGGGCCCCTGCGCGCGCTCATCGAGCGCATGCAGGCCGCGGGCACGCGCGTGAGCGTATTCGTCGATCCGGCGCCCGAGCCCATCGCATGGGCAGCCGAGCTGGGCGCACGGCGCATCGAGCTGTTCACCGAGCCGTTCGCCCGGGAGTTCGCGGCCGGGCCCGATCGCGCCAAGGCGTCGTTCGAGCACTATGCGCGATGCGCCGAGCAGGCCCACGTCTACGGGTTGGGCATCAACGCCGGCCACGATCTCGATCTCGAGAACCTGGTGATGTTCCGCGAGCTTCCGTACCTCGACGAGGTGTCGATCGGCCACGCGATCGTCGCCCGCGCGGTGTTCGACGGCCTGGCCAACGTGGTCGGAGCCTATCTCGACGTGCTCGCCGGCGCTGGTGCAGCCGCGCCCGCGCGGCCGTGATCGAGCGTCACCCCTCGAGCTCGGCGATGATGCCCTCGACGCGCACCTGCTCGCGGCGGCGGCCGGGGACGAGCTCCAGGTAGCGGCGGTAGTGGACGAGCGCCTGCTCGGTATGGCCGAGCTCGCGCTCGATGTCGCCGAGCAGACGGTGGAGGTCGCCGACGTCGGGCGCCAGGGCCAGGGCGATCTTCGCCGACCACAGCGCGCGCTCGGGGTGGCCGGCCGACAGCAGCGCCCTGGCGTGATCGATCGACTCGATCGCCTCGGTGTAGTCGCGATACTGCTCGCTGTAGAGGAGCGGATCGGGCGGAAGGTCGTGCAGCGGCGCCGGACGACCTTCGCCGCGTCCGAGCAGATAAGCGAGGTCGATGGCCCGGTAGCGGCCGAGCGTGGAGGGACCCTCGGCGATCCACATCACCATCGCGGTGGCGTCGACGACGACCGAGTGAGTGGTGGCGAGGCTCTCGAGCGCGTTGCGGTTGCCCAGCCCCAGCGGGGCGTCATCGAGACCACGGCGGTCGCGGAGGATCTCCACCGCGCGCTGCGGGTCGATCACCGACGAGGCACGCAAGAGCTGTCCGAGCCGCTCGTAGCGGTACCCGCTGGAGGTGTAGCGCCGCACCCAGTCGTTCTGGAGGTCCGCCTCGAACTGCTCCCGGATCATGTGGTTGGTGGCCCACACGACGTTCTCGTTCTCGCCTCGAACCCCGCTGCGCTCGTCGTTGCGCGAGGCGAGCTCCACGACCACGGCCTTGCGCTGCACACCGTCGCCCACCAGCACGATGCCCGAGGAGCGGATCTTCGCTTCCCGCAGGATCTCGACCGCGCGTTCGAGGGTATCGGCTTCTTCGAGCACGCGGCGCAACACCAGGGGCAGCGGCGCCCCCTCCTCCAGGGGATCGTCGGTGCGGGCGGCATCGAGCGCGACGAAGATCCCGCGGGCATTCACGCCCGTCACCACCCCCACCATGCCCGCCCAGCCGATCGACACGAACGGGTAGCGACCGTCGGGTCGGTAGATGGCGACGATCCGATCGGCCTCGAAGTCGCGCCCCAGATCGGCGACGAAGATTCGACCGATCACGAGATTGCCGACCTCGCCGTCTCCCTTGCGCCGGGGCACCGCGGCGAACATCGTGCCCTCCAGCACCACGTCGTCCAGCCGCGTCGCCAACCCGTGCAGGCACTGGTAGAGAAACAGTCGGTGGTAGCTGCTCTCGTTCTCGCTCTTCCCCTCGGGGATGGCGGCTGCGAACGTGGCCAGCTCCGTGCGGGCCTCTTCGGAGAGGTACCGATCCGCGCCGCGCCAGTCCCATCGCATGAGCATGGCGGCAGTCCAGGCCTCGGCCCAGGCGCTGTAGCGGCGCTCGAGGAGCGTGCGGACGTGCTGGTCCAGCTCGCGAAACAGGCGCCCGGTCAATCGGCCGTGCGCGTCACCGATCTCGGCGGGTGAGCCCTCGAGGTGCAGCATCCATAGCCTGCCGTCGCGTTCGAGGCGAGATCGGCCGTAGGTCAGCCGTCGGCCGGTCTCGTCGACGGCGAAGGTCTGCTCGGGCACGACGACGTCCGGCGCGTCGAGGTCGGTGTAGTTGAGGTACGCCGAGTACAGGAGGGCGATCAGCACGAAGGTGGTGCCGACCAGCGCCGCGAGGGCGCGGAGCAACGCGAGCACGGCTCGATCGCCGGTCGAGCGCGCTCCTCCCAGGGCGAACCGTGCCATGCCGTACAGGCATTTATAGCTCGGCTGCCGACGCGCCGTCCGGGCGACGCGAGCCCTCCGCGCCATACGGCGGGTCGCGCCGAGCGGGATCGGCGGCACCGATGTTCAGCGCGAGGTCGGCCGCGTCGGCGTGATGCCGGTGACGTCATCGGACGTGGGGATGCGAGATGGTCGGGGGATATACTCGCCTCGCCATGATCCGCGCATGCATTCGCCTTCGGCCGGACCGGCAGCGAGCCGTGCTGTGGGGTGCGCTCGTGATCCTCGCGGGGTGCGAGCCGGAGCGCCCCCCCGCACCCGAGCCCGCGTCGGTCGATGCCGATGCCAGGGTTCGCGACGACGAGGCGAGCAGCGAGCCGAGCTACCTGGATCCGAAGGTCGATCCCTTCGTGCTGACGTTCGCCGGCGACCGGGGCGCCTTCGCGGACACCAGCAAGGTGGACGACGTGCCCGAGGCCTCGCGGGGGCTCGTACGGGTCACGTTGATCGGCGGTCGGGAGCCCCCCGCCGGCCAGGTCTGGGTCACCAATCTCCGCACGCCCGAACCCGACGGACGCTACGCGCTGTCGACCGTCCCGCGCGACATGTTCGAGGAACTGGCGCTGGGGCAGGGGCTGTCGAGCAGGGTGCAGCTACCCGAGGGGGTCGAGCCACCCACGGAGGTCGCCGCCGCGAGCGGGGAGGTCATCGTCTACAAGACCGCCTGGTGCGGCGTGTGCAAGAAGGTCGAGTCGTACCTGAAGAACAAGGGCGTGCAGTACGTGGCCAAGGACATCGAGAAGGATCGGACTGCTGCGGCCGAGCTCACGGCCAAGGCCAAGCAAAAGGGCATCGCCACGGGGAGCGTGCCGGTGATCGACGTCGGGGGCGAGCTGATCGTCGGCTTCGACCGCGCCCGCCTGGAGAAGCTGCTCGCGGGCTGAGAAGGCCGCTCACTGCACGTCCGCGATGGCCTCGAGGAAGACCTCCGGCCCCACCAAGGTCGTGAAGGTGGCGGCGGCCGGGGGGAGGCTCTGTCCGTTGCGCAGGGCCTCGAGGTGCTCGCTGAGCTTGACGTCGCTGCCGTAGACCACGACCCCCGGAAGGGCGCCACCGACCAGGGCATTGTGCATGTTCTGTTGCTCGTCGGTGGGATCGGTGACGTCGATTTTGATGAGCGTGTAGCGCGAGGCCAACACGGGCTCGACGCTCTCGTGGTGGAGGGTCTGGATCTCCATCTCCTTGCAGGGCGTGCACCAGCTCGCCCCGAAGTCGATGAGGACGGGCTCGTTCTCGGCCTCGGCGACGCGCACCGCCCGACCGAAGCTCTCCACGTCGTGGACGTGCTGCCATTGCATGGGCGGGACGTACAGCACGTTGTTGAGGGCCAGCACGCCGCCGAACACGGCGAGCACCACCCCGACGCCCTTGCGCACCCGCTGGGAGCCATTGCCGTGAAACGACAGGTGCACGGCGCCGAGCAAGAGCCCGAGGGCGACCACGCCCATTCCGAGCCACAGCCCCCAGGTGGGGTCGATCACGAAATCGGCCAGCGCGGGGCTGATCGGGCGCAAAAACCAAAACGCCATGACCACCAAGGCGATGCCGAACACGCTCTTGACGTGCTCCATCCACGGGCCGGGCCGGAATAGGCTGGCGCCGAGCGCCACGGCGAAAAAGAGGGTGCCCATGCCGAGCGCGTACACGAACAGGAGCGAAGCACCGTAGGCGACACCGCCCCCTTCCGCCGAGGCCTTGGCGATGTAGGCGAGCAACGACAGCAGCACCGGACCGGTGCAGGGGGCGGAGATGAGACCCGAGACCAGCCCCATCAGGAACGCGCCGGTGGGGCCGGCGCCGCCCACCGTGTTGAGGCGGTTTTGCAGACCGACGGGAAGCTGCAGGTCGAAGGCGCCGAACATGCTGGCCGCCAACGCGAACAGCAGCGCCGCGATGGGGATCACGACCCAGGGATTGCCCAACCAGGCCCCGAAGGCGGCGCCGCTGAGCGCGACGGCCACCCCCAGTGTGGTGTACAGGACGGCCATCCCCAGGACGTACGCGCTGGCCAAGAACAGGGCGCGGCCTCGCGAGACCCCCTTGGCCCCGAAGACCGCGACGGTGATCGGGATGAGGGGGTAGACGCACGGGGTGAGATCGACGAGCACCCCTTGCCCGAACGCCCAGGCATAGGCGGCTGCCCCCTCGAACGCGGGCTCGGAGTGAAACAGGCCGCCGAGGGCCGAGGCGCTGGCGTCGATCATGTCCGCGGTGTCCGGGCGTCGAGACCCGAGGTCCCCAACGACCCCACGTCCCCGAACGTTATGCCACGACCCTTCGCGCGTGGCTCACCCGCGCCCCGTGCACCGGCGCATAGCCCGCAGTTCCTCGAAATTCTGGACCGAGGATGACGCGTGGGTGGGCGTTGGGGGAGCCCGGCGGGGGCCCGGCGGGGCCCTCCAGCGAGACGAGGCGTCGCGGTTTTTCCGGCGAAGCGTGGGCGAAGGGCTACGTCGGGGCGGTGCCGCGGCAGCGACCGAGCCCCTTGATCTCTTCGAGCTCGGCGGCGGACAGGGCGGCGCAGCAGGTGTCGTCTTCGCCGTCGACGATGAAGTCGACCAGGAGGTTGAGGGGAAGACCGAAACAACAGGCGCGCTGACCGTCGACCTGACAGTCGGGGGCGACCAGGCACTGGCCTTCGCGAGGATCGAGGCAGCTCATCCGCAGGCCGGGATTCTGATCGGTGTAGTCGAGGATGGTGTCGGTGCGCTCGAACAGCACCGTGCCCACCAACCCGTCGGGTTGGATCGCCTCGGGCGCGACATCGCGGCGCAAAGACAGCGGCAAGGGATGGGTGTGCGGCAGCACGAGCACGGAGATCCATCGGGTGGGATCGGGGAGGGTCGTACCGCGACCGAGCTGGGTCTCGCCGAGCACCGCGATCGAGCTGTTGGCGATGTCGTGCTCGTGCGATTCCCCGTCCGCGTCGTCGTCGGTGCCCGAGTAGGGGGGCGTGGTGTCTCGGATGTCGCCCTCTTGCTGAAGCGCTCGACGAAACCGCGTGCACTGGCGCAACAGTGCGGTCTGGCGCCGCTCGAGGCGTTCGCACGCTCCGATGCCGCGCGTGCGGGTGAGCCCTGGGACCAGGGCCAGACTGCGGACGCGCAACCGCACCAGGGGGTGGTCCTCGCCGGCGGGAGGCCAGCCCGACAAACGCAGCACCCCGTCGATGCTCTCGAGACAGGCGCGGGTGTCCGCGTCCACGGCGGTACAGTCGGGCAAGGCCTGGAGATCGCCGAACATGCGGGTCGCGCTGTCGTCGAAGAGCACCAGGCCCGGGACACCCGTCGCCACCACCAGCGAGGCGGCACGTCCCCCTCGGGCGGGGTCGGTGGGCGGAACGCAGGCCGTGTCGGCATCCGGACCCTGGCGGGCCCGACACTCGCCGATCGCGAAGGCGTCGAAGGGATCCTGGTCCCAACGCACCGCGCACGGTGGGCTGGCGATGCAGGCGTCCATGACCATGCGGGTCGGCTCGAGGGCGATCTGCTCGCGCGACTGCGAGAGATCGAACCCGCCGACCGAGCAGTCGCTCCCCCCGATGTCGCAGTGATCGCCCACGTCGCGACCGAGCAGACGCCCGGGGAATTGCAGGGGCAAAAAGGCGCGCCCCTGGTCGGCGAGATCGGTCTCGGTCCCCGGGAACTCGCCGTAGAAGGTCAAGGTGGGAGGATCGTCGACGGGATCGCGGATTCGGATCGCGAATTGCCGCAGCACGTTTCCGCCGAGCACGCCGCCGGGCTCGACGGCCACGTCCTCGTCCCCGGCGGTCCACGTCCACCCGTTTTCGCCCGCGGCGGGAGCGCGAAGGAGCGGCACGTCCGCGAAGCGAAACCGCGTCACGGCCGCGGCCAGGTCGGCCGAGGAGACCTCGGGCGCCGCGAGCCCACCGGCGGCACGGAGGGCCAGGCACTCGCGCGACAGCGCGGGGCCGCTGCCTTCGCGCCGATCCGGGTCGCGAAGGGCGGTCAGGGGCGCGAGGGAGTCGAC
>CAZYSW010000108.1:0-14161 GCA_964650105.1 uncultured Nannocystaceae bacterium | reverse complement strand
CCCGACCCCAGCACCCGACCGATGAGGAGCTTTGGCGGCGAGGCTCGGTCGGAGCGACGCCCGAGGCGTGTTTGCGTTCGGTTTCGCGGTCGCTTTCGGCCGCGGCCCGCCCCCGATGCTGCCCTCCGCATCCGCCGCTTTTCGCGGGTGTGCCGAGCCCGCCTCGCACACCCATCGGGCGTCAGGGATGACCGCCCGACAGCCCGAAGTGGTGTTTCACGATGTCGATGAACCATCGCTCGGCGTCCGAGATCGCGCCGTCGGCCGAGGCCATGTCCTCCAGATCGCGGACGACTTGCTCCAAGTCGCTGCGTTGCATGCGTTGGGCCAGCCAGGCCGAACGCTGCTCGACGTGGCGTGCGATCGCGTCTCGGCCACCGTACTGTCGGTACTCGATCACAGCGCTCCGCACCGCATCGTAGACCCTGCGTTCGGTGGCAGCGACGATCCTGCCGGAGACCTTCGCGACGATGAGGTCGCGTTCGTCTTCGTGGAGGTCGGCATCGACTCCATGCGTGCACACGAGGTACAATAATCCGATCGCGCGCAGGGTCTCCTCGTCGGCGTCGGCGAGCATGCCGCGAGCCAGGATAGCCGACTCCTTTGCGGACCGACAGTACGAGGGACGTGGCGCGACGTTGCACGGGCTGGCTCGGGCGCTCACGAGGCCGGCTCCCTCGAAGGCGCGGCCTGGGTGGACCGGGGGGGATGGTCCGGTCGGGCGCAGTGGGGGCGCGGCGCTGCCGAGGAGCAGGCGAGGGCCCGCGGCTCGTTGCCGGTCGCTCGAGGGGGACTGGTGCGAGAGCCTCCGCACCTCAAGCCGCCTGCCTCGACGAGCCCATGGGTGAGGTTTCGGACCAGCCCACCATCTTGTCGCGCATCCTCAGCTTTGCGCGATGAAGCTGAGTCTTCACGGTGCCCAGCGGCAGGCCGAGTTGCTCGGCGATGTCGCGATAAGGCACGTGACGCAAGAAGTGCATGACCACGACGCGGCGATAAGGCTCGGGGAGGTCCCGCAGCGCGAGCGCGATGTCGCGTCGTAGATCGATGCGACCGGGGCTGAGGTCCCCTTCGGGAGCCGTCACGGTGCTGTCGAATCCCTCGGGCAGGCCGTGATGACGAGGCACGCGATTGCGGTGATTGAGGTAGGCGAAGTAGGCGATCCGGTGCAACCAGGTCGAAAAGCGTGCCCGTCCTTCGAAGCCGGCGAGGCCGCGGTAGGCTCGGAACAATGTCTCTTGGACGAGGTCGTCGGCGAGTACCGCGTCTCCGCGGGTGAGCCGAAGCAAGAGAGCGCGGATCCGTGGTGCGTGACGGCGAGCCAACTCGCCGAACGCTTCCGGCTCGGTCGCGGCACGTCGGACCAGGATCTCGTCGTCGGGTTGCGTGGTGGAGTGCCTCGGATCGAGCGTGGCTCTCTCGAGTTGCGTCTCGGTTTCGTCGGCGGTGGGATCCGAAGCGGAGGGCGGGGACATCGTGTCGTCGACCGGCATCGTCGGCGGCAGTACCCGGTCGCTCCCGATCGATTGCGGGAATTCGCAAGAGCAACCGGCGAGACCGCGCAGACGGCGAAATCGCGGTCCGTGCGAGGGACACCAGCGGCCCAGCCGTCGGGCGAGGATCGGGTGTCGTGTCGGGCCAGCCGAGCGAGGTGCAACCCGCTGGCCTGCCCCGCCGGTGCGTCTTTCCGCCGGTCACGGTCTCGGGGCCGGGTCTCACCGTGGCTCGAACCGTCCCCCCCAGGGCCATCCCACTCGACGGGCGGGTGCGATGGGCGAGGATCTCTGCGCCGCCGTGGACGAGACGGGATCCCTGCGCCAAAATCTCGAGCCATGGACCGTGTCGTCGTGTCGTCGTTGGTGTCGATCCTCGCGTTGGCCGGGTGTGGAACGGCGGACCCACCGCTGAGCGAGGCGCTGGCCAAGGCCGACGCCGAAGCCAAGAAGAAGAAGGAACAGGAAGAGAAAGCGAAGGCGGCGATCGCCGTCGAGAAGAAGGACGACCCGCTGGCGCATCCCTGGATGGTCGACGCCCTCAAGGGACACATGAAGATGGGGACGGTGCTCGTCTATCGGCTGACGGGGACCGACGCCAAGGGCAAGGCGGTCGAAGACGAGTTCGTGTGCGAGATCAAAGGGACCGACGACAAGTCGGTCAAGGTCAACCAGCACCGCAAGAGTCAGATCGACGATCCCGTGTCGAAGCAAGTCGCCACGCTCGACTGGACCGAACTGTCCCCTTGCTTCTCGATGGAGAAGCCGACGCACGAGGTGTCGGGGCGAGAGAACGTCACCGTGGCCGCGGGGTCGTGGGAGACGGTCGTGACCGACGCGAAGGATTTCTTCGGGAATCACCGCACGTTCTGGATGATCCCCGACCAACCCGGCGTCTATGCCAAGGTCGTCGATCACGGCAACGCCAACGAGGAGGGCGACCAGATCGAGCTCGTGTACGAGCTCCAGGAGATCCGCCAGGCGGGCTGAGGCGCCCGTGGAGCGTCCGCCGCCCGCCCGACGCGCGCGCCTCCATGTGCGCGCCCACCTGCGGTGGGCGACCGGCTTTGACAGCGCGGAGGACCGCGCTACGCCGCCTGTTGCATGACGTCCAGCGAGGCGGCCATCGAGCGCGAAGAGGACGAGCTGTCCGGCGGCGCGGGCGGCATGGGCGGCGTCGCGATCGTGCTCGCCTCGTTGGCCGCGGGGATCCTCGCCTTCTATCTGCTCTCCCGCTGGGTGCTCGACCACGGTCCTCTCGCGTTCGACCATGCCGTCCTGGCCACGTTGCGCGAAGGTGGAACGAGTGGCGGCCCGTGGGGTCCGTGGTGGCTCGAGGATGCCGCCTTGGACCTCACGGCGCTCGGAAGCACCAGCTTCTCGATCGTGCTGCTCGTCGCGGTCGGCGGGTGGCTCGTCTTACGGGGCCACCGTGCCCTCGCGACCTGGTTTTCGCTGGCCCTGATCGGCGGCCGATTGCTCGCGTACGCGCTGAAGGCCAGCTTCGATCGGGCGCGCCCCGACTTCGTGCACCACGCGGAGGTCGCGATGGACTCGGCCTTTCCGAGCACCCACGCGATGATGGCCGCCGTCGTGTGGTTTTCGCTGGCAGTGCTGCTGATCGAGCGCGAGCCGAGGGGGCGGGTCCGGTGGTGGATCGCCGTCTGCGCCAGCCTGCTCACCGTGCTGGTGGGCGTGACGAGGGTGTATCTGGGAGTGCATTGGCCGACCGACGTCGTGGCCGGCTGGGCGGCTGGTGTCTCCTGGGCGCTGGCTTGCGCCTTGGTGCTCCGGCGTGCGGTGCCGGCCCCCCAGCGGGCTCCAATTCGGGTATGACGCCGGCCCCCCAGCGGGCTCCAATTCGGGTATGACGCCGGGCAGACGCCATGCCCGACGACTCCACCATCGAGAATCGCGTGTACCTGTTCAAGGATCTCGCTGCCGCGTTCGTGAGATCGGCAGCGTCCAGCCTGGCGTCGCCCGACGACGACGAACGGGCGCGAGCCCTCGAGGCGCTCGCCGAGTTGGCCAGAATCGCATGCGTCGTCGCCGACAGCGAAGAGGCGTCCCCCGACCGCGTCTACGAGCTCGTGCTCGGGAGCGAAGGAGACGACGACGAGGACTGAAGCCCGGCCCGAAGCGTGCCCGGGGACGGCGTTTGGATCGGACGGAACCCGACAGGTTCCGCATCAGGCCGGGATGGCGCACGCACCCACGTGGTCGAACCCGGGAGGCGCGGTGCCTTCCTCGTACCAGGGAACGCACTCCTGGCCTCCGCCGAGGGTGCAGTAGCTGTTCGGGTCGGGGTCGTTGATGTCGCAGAACTCCGAGCAGCATCCCTGCGAGCCCGCGCAGCCGGGGACGGCTTCGGCGGAGGCGCAAAAGAGCCCGGGATCGCAGGCGTTGATGTACTCGCACGGGTCCCCGGCCGCACCCATCTCACCGGATGCGTCGATGATGCACGTGAAGCGATCGGAACCCGTCGCCGGCAGACAGGCCTGATTCGCAATGCAATCCTGCAGGAGCGGGTCACACTCGGGGCGGCACAGGATGAGGACGCCGTTGTTGACGATCGTGCACACGAAGCCCGGATTGCAGATGGGATTTTGCGCCGAGCCCTGGCAGAACGAGACGCAGATGCCCATGTTCGTCTCGGGGTCGACGTAGTAGCACATCGAGTGGACGTCGCAGTTGTCGATGCCGCTCACGCCGCTGCCCTCGACGGTGCACTCGTCGCCGACCTGCGCCGGATTGGGATCGAGGGGCGAGCACTTGGTGGCGTTCCAGGAGTTCCCGCCGTCGTTCGCCCATGGCATGCACTTCTCGCCCGACGGGCAGTCGTTGTTCCAGATGTCGCACTCGACCGAGACGCCCCCGCCGTCGGGTTGCTCGATGAACCCGCTTTGGCCGCTGCCCCCGGTGGAGTCGTCGCTGCCCGACGTCATCGCGCCGTCGTCGGTCTGCGGCGTCGAATCGGAGGTGTCGGTGGGGAGCATCTCGCCACCGGTCGACGAACCCGGGCCGCTGCCGGTGTCTCCACCGGTGTCGGAACCGGCGGACTTGTCCTCGGTGCAACCGAACGTGAGCGCGGCAGCCAGGGCCAGGGGAAAGCGACGCGTCATGATGTCTCGTCCTCGAAGAGGTAAGACGTACACGCACACCACAAAGCGAGCAACACAAAAGAAGCGTGGCTCCGAGTTCGCCGATCGTCGGCCGTATCGGGTCGTTGGTCGGCGATGGCCGACGATGTGGGGCGGGGACCCAGGCGTGGACGCAGCCCTCCCGCGCGCGTCGGCGCGACCGGTCCGAAGCTCGACGGGGGCGCGAGACGGTCGCCAGGCTGCGCCGTCTCCGATTTCTCGAGGCCGAAGCCGCGCTCGTCATGGTCGATCGCTGCGCGCGAGCGCTCGCCGACGCACGACGAGCCCATCGGGCCGCGCGCCCGACCACGGCGGCATGGCCGAGCCCGCGCCGGGGACGACCGCGTGGGCGTGGCGTAGGCTTGTGTGGCAGACTCCCCTCCCTCTGGAGAGGTCGTCTTGGCCCTGCGCGTCTACAACACCCGAACCCGCCAGCTCGAAGCGTTCGAACCCCTACAGCCCAAAGTGGTGCGGATCTACACCTGCGGGCTCACCGTGTACGCCCCGATGCACATCGGGCACGCGCGGACCTACTGCTTTTGGGACGTGTTTCGCCGATGGCTGGAGTATCGCGGCTATCACGTGCTGTCGGTCATCAACTACACCGACATCGACGATCGGATCATGGCAAAGGCCGATGCGGAGCGTGGCTGGCTCGACGTTGCCGAGGAGGTGATCGCCACGTTTCGGCGGGATTGCCGGTTGCTCCGCATCAAGGACTACGCGCTGTACACCCGAGCCACCGATTTCATCGACACGCAGATCGAGTTGATCCGACGGTTGCTCGACAAGGGCCACGCTTACGTGGTCGATGGTGAGGTACTGTACGACGTCCAGAGCTTCCCCCGTTACGGGCAACTGTCGGGCAACACTTTGGAGGGCGGGCAAGCCGGGGCTAGCGGCCGCCTCGCCGAAGCCCTTCAGCGCAAACGGCACCCGGCGGATTTCACCTTGTGGAAGCCCAGCGGCCCAGGGCAGCCGACCTGGCCGACGGGACAAGCGGCGTGGCCCGCGGGTCGGCCGGGCTGGCACCTCGAGTGCTCGGCAATGAGCACCGCGACGTTGGGTGACCACTTCGACGTCCACGGCGGCGCGGTGGACAACCTGTTTCCGCATCACGAAAACGAGCTGGCTCAATCCGAGCCGCTGTGTGGCCATCCCTGGGTGCGCTATTGGATGCACCCCGAGCACCTGGATCTGCGCGGCGTCAAGATGAGCAAATCGCTGGGGAACGTCATCGGGATTCCCGAGCTCCTCTCACGCCACCGCTACGACGAGGTCCGGTGGTTCTTCGCGTCCACGCACTACCGCACCAAGCTCTCGTTTTCGGACGAGTTGGTCGCATCGGCCGCCGAGGGCTACAAGAAGATCACGCGCGCCGTGAAGCTCCTGGAGGAAAGGTTGCTTTCGGCGCCACCATCCGCCCGCCGGATCCCCGTCGCCGGCCGCTACGCCAGTCTCCGTCCCCCCGAGGAGAGGGTTCCTCGCGAGCGGGAATCGTTCACCTACGGCGCGTTCGGGGCGGCCAGCCAGCGGTTCATCGAGCGCTTCATGGCGGCGATGGACGACGATGTCGGCTGCCCGCAGGCCACCGCCGCGGTGTTCGATTACGTCGGCGAGCTCTTCGCCGGCGGGCTCGCGACCATCGACGACGTGCCGAGTCTCGCGGCGGCGTATCGGTGCCTCACGCGGCACCTGCATGTTTTCGGCGTCGAGCTGGCGCACGACGAGCTGTATCCCGAGCTGATCGCCGAGTCGCTTCCGGTCGGCGAAGCCGACGACGAGAGCGCGGGTCTTCGCGCCGTCGTCGATCGCTTGGTCGAGATGCGAGCCGACGCGCGCAGAGCGAAAGACTTTGCGCGGGCCGATCTGATCCGCGAGCTCCTCGCGGATGCAGGGATCCGCATCGAGGACACGCCCAAGGGGGCGCGCTGGGAGCTGTCCCATTCGGGCCAGCGCCGGGCCGGCGAGCCCGACGACCGGTGAACACTGTTAGCTGCGCACGTCGCCCAGCCGGAGCAAAAAGCTCGCTCGGGGAGGGGGCGCCCCATCGGGCCCCGGAACGATGGTAGGTTGACTGGCGGTGAGACTCCCGACGAAGGCCGGTCTGCACGATGAGATCGTCAGGGTGAGCATCCAACTCGGCAGCGAGCTGGGTGAAGAAGGCCTGACCATGCGGGCGATCGCGGCTCGCCTCGGTGTCAGCGCCACGGCTCTCTACCAGCACTTCGAGAGCAAGGCGGCGATCCTTCAGGAGATCCGCTTCCTCGGGATTCGCCTGTTGCAGGACGCTCAACGCAGCGCGTTCGAGCTGCAAGATGCCGCCGAGCGGATCACCGAGCTCGCCAAGCGGTACATCGAGTTCGCGCGCAGCAACCCATGGTTGTACAAGGTGCTCTTCCAGGAGGAGAACGTCGACTGGTCCAACCTCACCGAGGAGCAGCGCAAGTACCTGCTCATCCCGCTCGAGCAAGCGCGTGACAACGTCGAGCTCGCCAAGCAGCAGGGCTCGTTCCGCCCGGACCTCGACGCGAACCATACCGCGATGCTCCTGTGGGCCTCGCTGCACGGTCTGGCGTCGCTCCTCATCAGCGGTCGAATCAGCGAGCGGCACCCCGCCTATCCGGTCCCCGATCGCGAGGCTTTCGTCAGCGACTTCGTCGAGACGCTGGTGAGCACGTTCCGTCGCTTGGGACCGATTCCCACCCAGCCCTCCGCCGAGCACGTCTGACACCGCACGAACCGTCCCGGGCGCCGAAGCCCCTCGGTGGCGGGGATGGAGTCATCGCCTCGCGGGACGCTTCGTTGCCCGACGAGGGGGCCTGGTGCTGCTAACCTGGGCCTCGGATGCCCGGTGGCGCTCCAGGCCGCGCGCCTCCTGCGTCGGTCGCGAGTTGGGGGGCTGCGGCGGATTCGGCGAACGAATCCTCGGCGGGCGTCACGGCGTTCCTCGGGCCGACCAACACGGGCAAGACCTACCGCGCCATCGAGGAGATGCTGACCCATGAAAGCGGGATGATCGGCTTGCCGCTGAGGCTGCTGGCGCGGGAGGTCTACGACCGCATTTCGTCTCGGATCGGTGAGTCTCGCGTCGCGCTGGTCACCGGAGAGGAGAAGCGCATCCCCCCGCGACCGAGCTATTGGGTGTGCACCGTGGAATCGATGCCGGTCGAGCGCGAGGTGGACTTTTTGGCCGTGGACGAGATCCAGCTCGCGACGCACCGGCAAAGGGGGCACACGTTCACCGAGCGACTGCTGCAGGCCCGGGGCCGCAAGGTCACGCACTTCCTGGGCGCGGAGACCATGCGTCCGCTGGTGGAAACACTGCTTCCGACCGCCTCCATCCGCAAGCACCCGCGATTCTCGAAGCTCCGGTACGCGGGCGCGGTCGGTCTGGGTGCCTTGCCACCTCGTACGGCCGTGGTGGCGTTCTCGGTCGCCGACGTGTACGAGATCGCCGAGCGCCTGCGGGCCAGACACGGGGGCACGGCCGTGGTCCTCGGGGCGCTTTCGCCCCGTACTCGGAACGCCCAGGTCGCGATGTACGAGGCCGGGGACGTGCAGTACATGGTCGCGACGGATGCGATCGGCATGGGGCTCAACCTCGACGTGGATCGGGTGGTATTCGCCTCCCTCCACAAGTTCGACGGTCGGGAGATCCGGGCGCTCGAATCGGACGAGCTGGGGCAGATCGCGGGACGAGCGGGGCGGTATACGCGAGACGGAACGTTCGGAACGCTGCGGCCACTTTCGGGGCTGGCACCCCGCGTGGTGGCCGCGGTGGAGAACCACGCGTTTCGGCCGGCGACGCGGCTGATCTGGCGAAACCACGACCTCGACTTCACGTCGATCGAAAACCTGATCGCGTCGTTGCGCGTGCGCCCACGACACCCCGCCCTGCGGCTCGTCGAGCAGGCGGATGATTTCGAGTCGCTCCTCAAGCTGTCGCGCCTCGATGCGGTGAGGTCCCGCGCCGTGGGCCCCGAGGCGGTCCAGCTCTTGTGGGAAGTCTGTCGCATCCCGGATTTTCGCAAGCTGCTCCTCGACAGCCACGTGCGACTCCTCGCAGCCGTCTACGACCAGCTCAGCGGCCCCACCGGGAAGATCGACGTCGACTGGATGGCGCGCCGCATCGAACGATTGCGGTCCACGGAGGGGGACATCGAGACCCTCATGAACCGGATCGCTTTCATCCGGACCTGGACGTACATCACCAGTCATGCATGTTGGGTCCCCGATGCGGAGCAATGGCAGGGGATCACCCGCGAGATCGAGGACGCTCAGAGCGATGCTCTGCATCGACGCCTCACCGAACGATTCGTCGAGCGTGCCTTTGGGGGCTGGAAGCGCGGCTCGAGGCGCGTGCCTCGCCCCGACGGGGTCTCGACTCGAGCGCCCGATGCCGCGCATCCATTCGCTCGGCTGCTGGAGCTGGGCCTGTTCGACGAGGACGAGCCCCCCTCGGAGCTCGACGTCGACCGTCTGATCGAGGCGACCCACGAAGGCTTTTCCATCGACGCGGAGGGGCGCATCACGTTCGAGGGCCGCCGGGTGGGCCGGCTGCGGCGGGGCGCGGATCTGCTGCACCCGGAGGTGTCGGTCGAGCCGGGGACCCTGTCGCGGGGTGAGCAGGTCCGCATCGGTCGTCGCCTCGTGGCGTGGGCTCGCGATGCCGTCGAGTGGTTGCTCGCACCGCTGCGGACGCTGCCCGCCGATGCCCTGTCCGCCGCGGGACGCGGGCTGGTCTACCAACTCGAGCGAGGCTTGGGGACGGTGGACCCCGCCCACGCCAGACAGCAGCTCGAGCGGCTCACCGAGGAGGATCGCGTCGCTCTGGAAACGGCGGGCGTCGAGCTTGGGGACGGTGCGATCTACCTTCCCCACAGCCTGCGTCCGGAGGCCACGGCCCTACGGACCGCCCTGCTGCGTGCCCACTTCGGGGAGGACGCCACCGTGATCCCGCGTCGCGGCGCGGTGTCGCTTCCAGTCGACGCCGCCCTCGATCCCGCACTCTACGCCCGGTTGGGCTATCTCGTTCGAGGACCTCGCGCGATTCGAGCCGACCGACTGGAGAGCATGGCGCGCACTTTCGTCCACCTGTCGGCCGACGGCGCCTTCGATCTGCCGACCGAGGTCTCGGGGTGGATTGGATGCCGCAGGCGTCAGCTTCCGTCGGTTCTGTCCGCGATGGGGTACCGCCGCGTCGGCAGGAACCGTTACGAATCGAGGTCTGCCTCGCGCTCTGGACGTCGGCGCCGGTACAGGCGTCCTCGGAGGCGCGACAAAGGCCAGCGGATCAGAGCAGACCCGGACGGCGAGTATTGACGGCGGCACGGATTGCGAAGGCGCCGACCACCGAGATCAGCACGAGCCAAACGAGCCAGTGGGTGCGCAGTCCCGCGATCGAGACTTCCGTCGTCGGGTAGCGGACCTCCAGGAATCGAACCTTCGACGACTCGAACGGCTCCTCGATGGGGTAGAGCCAAAACGCCTGATCGCCTCGGACCACGCGTCGCATCGAGACGCGTGTGGGTGCCTCGCCGACGGTCACCGTCTTCGTCACCCGCTCGCCATCGACCTCCAGGAGGATCCGATGATCGCCCGGCTTCTCGGCCTCGATCCTCCAGCTCACCTGGGACAGCCGCGGCACCCTGACGGGCCGAGTCGCCACCCGCAAGCCATTGCTGGCGTGAAGCTCGACTGTGTCGGGCGCCTCCGCCGACGGCTGGAGGGTGGCCGTGACGACGGCCGATTCCCCGGGTTGGAGCGGACGCACGCCGTAGTAGTGCTCCATCTGGACGAAGAGCAGCACCATGGGTGCGGTGGCGACGAGCGCCGGCCGCAGGCTCGCGACGAAGAACCGGAGGTTCCACCACAGGAGGTCCCGCAGGGCCTTGATGACGATCTTCGGCTCGCGGTCGAACAGCCTCATCTCCATGAGGTGGGCCTGCATCCGCCGCCTGGAGGTTTCGAGGGCCTCCGGGTTGCCCAGCCACTTGAACGCAAAGAGCATCAACACGCCCAAGAGGAGCGAGATGACGGTCAGGCTGGCCGCGGGCGGCAGCCCGCCGAAAACGAGAAGCAATCCGTCGAAGATCTTCCCGAAGCTGCGGCCGGTGGTTTCCACGTTCGCTCAGTCGATGTAGCCGAGGCCCTGCAGCTTCTTGGCGATATCTTCGTCGGATTCCGCGTCGTCGAGCTTGGCCATCTCCTTCTCCAGCACGTGCTGGATGAACTCCTCCGCCGAGGAGTAGCCCGCTACGTCGGCGCACTTCTTGATGCGGTTGTACAGCTGCTTGTCGATCTTTACCGATGTCGTTGCCATGGCGAAGCTCGTCTCCGATCACGCTGTGTCGCGCCCGCCCCGTGCCGTCAGACCAGGGCGCGCCCTTCCATGTGGCGAGGGATCTCCATGCCGAACGCGCGCAGCACGGTAGGGGCGATGTCTTCCAGCCCCGGATCGCTGCGTTCGATCTTCCGGTTGCAGAACAGGACACCGGGTACGAGGTCGGGATCGATGCAGTGATCCCCTCCCCACGCCTTGTCGTTGTCCTCGAATACGTCGCGCGAGACCCCCCCGGTCACGGCGCTCCAGGAGGCGCGGTAACCCTTGTTGTACCCGACCAGCAAGTCCGGGCCGCCGTCGAGATAGGGGCCGCGATAGATCTTGCTGGAGATCTCGACCTTGACGACCGCGACCTTGTTTCGCTCGGTGTCGACGACGCCCTCGAGCTTCTCCTTGATCTCCTGCTTGAGCGCCTCGGCTTCGGCCCCCGGGTTGACGATGCCCCGCGACTCTCTCCCCTTGCGGTTGATGTAGATGCCGCCGAGGCCGACGCTGTAGGCACGGGTCTTCGTCCAGTCGACCTTCTCGAAGAACTCGCCGCACTCGGTGGCGCCGTCCCGCAGGACCAGGTACCCCTCGTCCCGCAGCCAGGAGTTGAGGTTCATGCCGCGCTGGAAGCTCTCGAAGCCGTGATCGGAGAGCGTGAAGAAGAGCGTCTCGTCGTCGACGTAGCGGAGCGTACGTCCGACTAGATCGTCCATGCGCTGATACATCTTTTCGATGACCAGCTTGTAGGTTTCGACGTCCCGTCCCTTGTTCCCCGGGTGCTCGGGCTCGAAGCACCGATAGAACATGTGCTGGATGCGATCGCTGGCGTCGAACACGCACGCGATCACGCCGCGCGGGGTCTTCTCCAGAGCGTTGAAGAACATGGCCTCCCGTTCTTGATGGTTGAGCCACGCCTGTTCCAGGAACATGTCTTCGTCGATGACCCGCTCGTTGAGGGCCCACGTGTCTTCGGCCAGCCCCAGCGTGGCGTAGCTTCCCATCAGCTTCGACAGGTAGATCGCGTAGGACGCCGGGTGCGAGATGGGAAGGGCAGGGGACGAGGGATCGATGTTGATCGGCGTCATGTACAGCTCGAACTCCGGCTCCGTCGAGGTGATCAGAACGCGCGCGATTCCCTTGGCGGAGCCGAGCACGCCGCTCTTGAACCGCATCGGGATCCACTTGCTGTACTTGCCGGCCTCCAGCCGGTGAACCGCGCCGTCGATCCGGATCTGGTACGCCTTGCCGTCGTCGATCGGTCGAATCTCGAAGGGGAGCTCGAGGGCCGAGCCGTCGTTCTTGGCGGGATCGGTAGGTCCGTGGACCTCGCCCGCAAAGCCGTGGGGCGTGCGGCGCAGGGGCAGCCGGAGACCTCCGGTGGTGTCGACCTCGCGGTAGGCCGTCGAGTAGAACGAGAAGCTCCCCTGGGTGCCCCGCAGGTCGGGCGTGCACATGGCCGACAAAAGGTGTCCGTTGAACTTCTCGGGAGGGAAGGTGATCGGCACCCGAAGGATCGTGGAGTGGATCTCGTGGTCTCCCAGGAGCTTCCAAAAGGGCACGCTCTTGCGTCGCAGCTCGACCTCGGGCTTGCCGAGCGGGATTTCGAGCTTGCCGATCCGGAGGACCCTGGAGGGCGGACGCACGCGCGACGACGAGAGCTCGGGAGCGTAGGTCTTGGGGCTGCGGCTCAGAAAGCCGAAGATGTTGTGCTTGGCCGGGTTGGCCCCGGTCGCAAAGCAGGACCACGCCACCGGGGACAGGCACGGAAACGTCGTCCGGAGCCGGCGGTAGGCTCCCTGTTCGGCCAGCTTCTGGAGGTTGGGGAGCTTGCCCTCGGCCATGTAGCGCTCGACGAGCTTGGGATCGAGACCGTCGAGGCCCAAGAAGATGATCCGCTTCACCTTGGCGTCCTTGTAGGCACGCACGCCGGACAGCGTTCGTCGCAAGAGGCGGATGGGCCACAGAAACAGCGACAACAAGCCCGAGAAGAGGGCGGCGATCAGAGCCAGAAACGTGCCGGTGAAGACGAAGCCCGCGCCGGGTCCGATATAGAGGATCATCTCAACTTCCCCTCGACGAAGGGAACCTCGAACACTTTGTCATGGTTGATCGGCCCGTGGCCGAAGTAGCCATTTTCGCCGAACAGCTCTCCGTGGTCTGCGGTGATGGTGACGTACGTGTCGTCGGGGAGGATGTCGAAGAGTTGCTCGACGACGCCATCGAGGTACTCCACCGCGCGGATCTGCCGCTGCCTCAGCTCGCGCATCTTGTCGTCGTCGAAGAACTTCGTGTCCTCCTCGGTGACCTTCCCCCCGACGACGTGGTCGTCGAGGTGCTTGAACACGCCGTGAACACCGCTGATGCGCGGCCATTGCGAGGGCGGTTCGTCGGGCAATGCATAGGGATAATGCGTTTCGCCCACGTTGAGGAGCCAGAAGCTGGGGTGATCGTCCGAGAAGTGCATCTCCTCGACGATCGCCCGCATGTCGTTGTGGCTCTTCATCAGACGGAAGCTGTCGAAGCCGTTGTTGAGCGTGGTGCGGGGGTTGAGCACCGGCAACGAGACGCGGGCGTGCGTCCGGTAGGCCAGGCTCTTTAGGTAGAGGGGAAAATACAGGTGAGGGATCAACGCCTTGAACGAAGTGCCCTCGAGCCCCAGGCGCTCGCTGTACTTGAAAAAGTCCTTCTTGTAGTACTCGCTGGCGTAGACGTTCTGCGGGGAGCGGTGCGGCATCAAACCCGTCAGCAAGTTGTAGTGGGACGGCGCCGTCCACGACGCGTAGCTCCACCGCCGTTCCACCTCGCCGAGCTTCGTGATCGTCTTCGGCTTGGCCGCCATGAAGGAGTCGAAGCGGCAACTGTCGAAGATCACGATGACGAAGTTGTTGAGCCGCTTGCGTCGCGGGCCGTGACCCGAGCGCGCCCGGCCGGGCCCCGTTGCCGTCTTCTTCGAGCCCGTGGGCGTTGCCTTCGGGGCCCCCTTCGTCGTTGCGTCGACCGAGGGGCCCGCGGGCCGCGAGGTCGCCTGCGCGCGCCCTTTGCCCGCATCTCCGCGCGCGGTCGCGGTCGCCCCGGCACGCTTGCCCGACGTGCTCTTGCGCGCCGAGCTCCTGGCGGCGCCCGCCTTGGCAGTCCCGGCCTTGGTGGTCTTGCTGCGTTTCGCCGCGGCGGGCTTGGTCTTGGTGGTCTTGCTG
>CAZYSW010000107.1:10041-14198 GCA_964650105.1 uncultured Nannocystaceae bacterium | reverse complement strand
GCAGCCGCGGGCGTCGGCGGTGGTCGAGATCCTGCGTTGGCCTCGAAGGGGTCGCGCGCACCAGGACGCGCTGCGTCGCGTCGATCCCGGCTTCGGCTCGCTGGAGTGGATGAGCGCGTATGGCATCGGCTCCCGATCGAGCGATGCCACCGCGTTGTCGGATGGCGAGCTGGCCCCCTTCGCTCGGGTGCAGTCGGCCGAGACGGGGCTGCGCTGGCGCTGGGAAGGGATCGCGGACCGCTTCGGCTTCGAGACTCGCGCGGTGACGTTCTACACCCACGTCGACCGCGACCTGGTGTTCGACCCGGTGGCGGGGCGCAACACGCAGGTGGGCGAGAGCCACCGCTTCGGCGCGCTCGGAGTTCTGCGCATGAGCGTCGACGAGTGGCTGGAGACCCAGGCGAGCGTGACGTGGGCCGAGGCCCACCTGCCCCCGCCGACGGCGGGGCCGTTCGACTGGACGGCGGGACCTCGCCTTCCCTACGTCCCCCGGTTGGTCGTGCGTGGAGACGCGGTGGTGTTCAACGACTTCTGGATCCGCGAACAGCCCTTCGACTGGAGCATCGGGGTCGGCGTCTCGCACGTCGCACCTCGACCGCTTCCGCTCAACGCCTTCGGGACGCGCTACACCGTCGTCGATCTGGCCGCCAAGCTGCGATGGCGATGGATCGAGGGCGGAATCAGCATCCAGAACCTCTTCGATCGGCGCTACCACCAGTTCGAGCTGTTCTACGCTTCGAACTTCGATGCACCCTCCGCGCGCCCCTCGATGCTTCCCCAGCTCCACTTCGTTCCGGGGCCGCCGCTCACCGCCCTGGGAACGCTCACCCTCTACTTCGAGCCCGACGCCCGCGAGCGCCTTCGCGAGCGTCGGATGCTTCGCCGGCTCGAGCAGGAGAGCTCGTCATGAAGTCTCGTCTGTGCTGCGCAGCGTCATTGGTCCTGGCAGTCGCCTGCATGCCCGAGGAGAGCGGCACCGGGGGGCGCACGGTCTACTTCGATCTGGCGGTCGAATCGCCCAGCTACATGGCCCGGCGCACGTTCGTCACCGAGCTCGGCTGGGAGGTCGAGCTGCAGGAGGCGTTCATCGTCGTCGGGCCCTTCTACTTGTGGGAGGCCCCGAGCCTCGCGTCCCGATCGGGGCACACGCGCAAAGACCGGGATCTGCTGGGGTGGGTCGGCGATCTGCTGGTGCCCACCGCCTGGGCGCATCCGGGCGATCGAACCTTCGACGGCAAAGCGATCCGCGGGGAGTTGCTCGGGCAGTACGTCTACGACCTGACCACGGGGGAGCCGGCCGCCCTCGGGCTGGCGCGCGGCATCGAAGGCGAGGTCGGATCGATGACGGTGGTCCTCGATCCGCCGGGCGCGGCGGCCGAGGGAGACGTGGCCGCGCTCCACGGCCATCACGCTTGGGTGAAGGGAATCGCCCGGCGCGACGGGGAGGACATCGCGTTCGAGGGGGGGCTCGACATCCCGGCGGAGGGCACGCAGCGGGAGGTCGAGGGGTTGCCGCTCGACCTCACTTTGGAGGACGACGGCATGCTGGTGGTCGGCCTCCATCCCAAGGTGTGGTTCGACCAGGCGCAGTTCGACACCCTGCAAGCGCCGAGCGACGGCGGCCCTCGGATCATCACGCCCGACAGCCAGGTGGGCGTGGCATGGTTTCTGGGCGCGCGGAGCCCCGCCGCTTTCTACGCCGAGTGGATTCGACCCTGAGCCCTGGCGGTCCGGCCGTTTTCTCCCCCGCAAGCCGTTCCCGATGTCGACGCTGGAAATCGTGCAACTCGAAGTCGGGCTCTTGCAGAACTTCTGCGAGATCGTCGGGTGCCCGGCGACGGGCGAGGCCGCGCTGGTCGATCCGGCGTTCGAGGTCGATCGGCTGCTGCGCGAGACGTCGCGCCGAGGCTGGCGCGTCACCACGATCCTTCTGACGCACACGCACGACGACCACGTGGCGGGCCTCGACGAGGCGGCCGCGGCGACCGGCGCCGTCGTGCGCTGCCACCCCGTGGAGGTGGAGGTCGCACGTGCGCTGGCGCCCCGGGTCGAGCCGGTGGAGGACGGCGAGTCGCTGGCCGTCGGTCAAGGCACCGTCCAGGCGATCCACTCGCCGGGACACATGCCAGGCTGCGTCTGTTGGTACTTGCCCGACCCCGGTGCGTTGAGCACGGGCGACGTGTTGTTCGTGGGGTCGTGCGGTGGCGTCTCGTACCCGCAGTCGGATCCCGTCGCGATGCTCGACAGCCTTCAGTGCAAGGTGGCGTCTCTGCCCGAGAACACGCGGATCTTCCCGGGCCACGACTACGGACCCACGCCCACCAGCACCCTGGCGTGGGAGCTCGCGTACAATCCCGCGCTCCGGGCGGACACGCTGGAGGCCTTCTGCGCATACAAGAACATTCCGGTGCCGCGCTGAGCCCAGCGGCCGTAGGAGGCGAGCCGTGACGGGAGCGTTGCTGATCACGCTGGCTTCGATCCTGGCCGGCTCCGGAATCGGCGTGCTCACGCGGCGCGAGAGCCGGATGCTCGGCCCGTTGCGCACCTTCTCCGTCGCGGCGGTGGTGTCGGTGGTCGTGGTCCAGCTCCTGCCCGAGTCGGTGGAGCGCCTGGGCGGGTCGGCGCTGCTGCTCTTCGTGCTCGCCCTGGCGTTGCCACCCATCCTCGCGCCGCTGGTGCGAAGGCTCAGGCGCGAGGTGGAGCTGAGCGCCCACAACCTGGGCGCGGAGCTGGGGTTCGCCGGCTTTCTGCTCCATCAATTCGGCGAGGGGTTGGCGGTCGGTACCTACGCGGGCCACCAGCACGGGGGACACGATCACGGCTCGCTGGTGTTCGGCGTGGCTGCGCACACGCTCCCGCTGACGGCCGTCTTCATCGCCGGAGCCCTGGCCCTGCGCGGGCGCGGATCGGCGCTGCGACGCACGCTGGGGCTGCTCGCCGTGACCGCTCTGGGCTTCGTGGCGGCCAGCGTGTTGCAGCACGAGATGCACCGGGACTTCGAGGGGTGGCTGGGCGCGGTGGTGGCCGGTTTTCTCTGCCACGTGATCCTCCACCGCGAGGTTCGCAGCGCTCCGCGCCCGCCACTGGTCGCGATCTTGGACGTCTGCGCGGCGGTGGCGGGCGTCGCCCTGCCGATCGTCGCATCGCCCGGCTCGGGCCACGGAGGCGACGGCGTGCGCGAGGCGGTGGGGCATGCGTTCGTGGAGCTGGTGGCCGAGACCGCGCCCATGCTGCTGCTCGGCCTGATCATCGGTGCGGCGCTTCAGCTCGCCGGATCGCGGATCCCCGCCCGGTACTTCACGCGGGGAGGCTCGGTGCGGCAGGCGTTGCGGGGCATCGTCGTGGGGGCACCGCTGCCCCTTTGCGCCTGCGGCGTCTTGCCGATCGCGGAGTCGCTGCGCAAACGCGGGGCCGGGCCGGCCATGGTGATGGCGTTCCTCATCGCCACCCCCGAGCTCGGGCCCGAGACGCTGACGCTCACCATCCGCTTTCTCGGGGCACCATTCGCCATCGCGCGGCTGGTCGCTGCGCTCGTGCTGGCCTTCGTGGCGGGGCTGCTCTTCGCCCGGTTGGTGCCCGCGCCGTCCGTCGCTTCGGATGCCCCTGGGGCGGCGCTGTCGATGGTGATGTCGTCGAGACCGCGATGGGGTCGCCTGCTCGCGCAGGGATACCGGCATTTCGACGAGCTGCTCCTGCACGTCGCCCCCTGGACCGTGGTGGGCCTGATCGCAGCCGCCTACGTGCAGGCCGTGGTTCCGGCGGCGTCGTTGCACGGGCTCGCGCAGATCGGCGTCGACGTGTTGCTCGTGGGGCTCATCGCCATGCCGAGCTACGTGTGCGCCGCTTCGGCGACGCCGTTGGCCGCGGTGTTTCTGGCCAAGGGGCTCTCTCCCGGCGCGTTGCTCGTGGGGATGCTGCTCGGACCCGCGACGAACGTCGCCACCATCGGCCTTCTGCGCAAGGGCTACGGCACCCGGGCGATGATGGCTTCCATCCTCTTCATCCTCGTGCTGAGCATGGGCTTCGGCTACCTGCTCAACGCCCTGGGAATTCCCGTCCACCTCCCCGAGGGCCTTCGCGCCGAGCACGAGCACGGCCCGTGGACCACGCTCTCCATCGCGTTCCTCGCCGCCGGCCTGGCCGTCCAACTCTGGCGC
>CAZYSW010000107.1:0-10031 GCA_964650105.1 uncultured Nannocystaceae bacterium | reverse complement strand
GCTGGGGAACTCGCCCCTGGCTCGACATCCTGGACGCCGGCGCCCACGACCATCACGCCCACGACCATCACGCCCACGACGGCCACGACGGTCCGTCGGCGTCCGACGCGGACGAGTCCGGCATCGGGATCCGAGGATACGCTCGATGACCGCGTCGGTGCGACGGACGAGGCACCGCGGGAGGCCCCCGAGATCCGGTGTCCCGGGGCGGCGACCCCGCGAACGGGTCCACGTCCACGTTGCGAGGGGGCGTGGAGGGCCGGGCGACTTTGTGTCGACGCGCACGAGGTGGCGCGGCTCGGTGTCTCGTTCGGTCGGCGTGGAGGGTCAGGCGACGGTCAGCGGGCCGTGGTCGTCGCAGTGGTTGTCGTGCGGGTGGTGGAGGTGTCCGTCGACGAGGTAGTCGGTGTGGTCGCCGTGGGGGATGGCCTCGTGCCCGCAGCCGGGGCCGTGACGATGGCCGGTGTCGTGCGCGTCGCAGTCGTGGTCGGGCGTGCAGTCGGCGGGGTTGGAGCCGCCCACCGCGATCCGGTGCTCGTCGACGTGGTCGCCGTGGGGGTGGTGGAGATGACCATCGTGCAGGTAGTCGACGTGGCCCTCGTGGCGTACCGCCGTGTGCCCGCAGCCGTCTCCGTGGACGTGGTCGTGGTCGGGGTGGCTCTTGCAGTCGGCCATGGTGGATCCTTTCTCTTCCTTCGTTCAGTCCTCGTTGTCGTTCTCTTCGTGAGGGTGGCGCTCCTCGGTCGCGTGCTCGAGCGCGTTTTGGACCAGCTCCAGCACGTGGTCGTCCGCGAGCGTGTAGTAGATGTGGCGGCCCTCTCGCCGCCTTTGGACCAGGCCCTCGCTCCGCAGCAGGCGCAGCCGGTGGCTGACGGTCGACACGCGCTCACCGGTGGCCTCCGCCAGCTCGCTCACGCAGGCTTCTCGTCCCATCAGCATTTCGAGCGTGAGCAGGCGAGCCTCGTCACCCAGGGCACGGAACAGGCGGACGGCCGCGGCGAGGGCCTGGGGCGAGTGCCGTGCGGAGAGCGGCTCTCCGTGTTCCTCGTGAGCGCATTGTGCGCCCGCGTCTTTGGCTCGATCCGACATTTGGAGACCTGTTCAAATATCGAAGGCAAGGTACACTGCCCGGAGCGCGAGGTCAACCGTGACGCGGACCACCGACGGGACCAGCAGGCGTGACGCGATTCGGCGAGAGCTGCGCGAGCTCGGTCTGCGGGCCACCGTGGCGCGCGTGGCGGTGTTGGAGGTGCTGCGCGAGGCGAAGACGCCGCTCACCCACGCCGACGTCGCCGAGCAGCTCGACGTGGTCGGGTGCGATCGCGCCACCGTGTTTCGCAACCTCGTGGCGCTCGCCGAAGCGGGCCTCGTGAATCGCACCGACCTGGGCGATCACACCTGGCGCTTCGAGGCGGTCGATCGCGACCAGCCGGATCACGAGCACCCGCACTTTCTGTGCACCTCCTGCGGGACCGTGGCCTGCATCCCGGGCCTCGAGGTTCGGATCCCACGCGGCCGTCGCGTTCCGAAGGCCGTGAAGACCCGCAGCGTCCAGGTGCAGATCAAAGGTGTTTGCGACGACTGCTCCTGAGCGGTCGTCGCCGGGAGCTCGGTCCGCATCGGCGTTCGTGAACGAGACCCACATCGGACGCGATGTGGGCGACGCTCGCAGCGCCTATGCAAAAATTTTCGGACCCTACACCTTCGTTGACGCTACGCGTCGGTCGACCGCAAAGCCCGGTCCGCCGTTTGGTCGCTAAGGTCCGATGATTGCGAGCACCCCCGCCGCGCGGGCGATCTTGGCCTCCGCCTTGCTGCACGGAGGGAGACCGCCTCCTCCGTGGGGTCCGAGGCGGCTCCGAAGCAGGAGAAACCACCCGAGGTGAGATCGGCAGACACCCGGCGAGAGGTCCGCGGCGCGGATGCGGGAGAGTCGCGAGAGCGGAGCACCGTGAGGCGTATCGGCCCTGGGGGTCCAACTCCGATGCGCTCCATTCCTCCCCGGTGATCGACCCTCGGTGATCCCACTGCCCCGCCCCGCGCCCGTTCGTGACCGGGCGCGGGGCGGTCTCTTGTCGTGGGTCGTGGTCTCGAGGTGGTCGGCCCCGTCGGCGCGGCGGAGAGCGGCGCCGGTCGACCGCGGCCATACTGCACGGCCGCGTGAAAAGGCGATCACGAGTTCCGAGCATTGTGGTGCCCTGTCTGGTCCTGGTCGGCTCGGGCTGCGGCGAAGGATCGGGCGCGGCCTCGATCGACACCTCGAGCACGGACGGCTCGACGACCGCGTCGTCGAGCACGGGTGCCGAGGCGCTCACGACCTCCGAGGCGTCGACCGGCACCACGGGGTCCGAGGCGAGCACGGGCGCCGCGGAGGAGAGCGGGTCGGTCGGTGGGGGAGACCCGCCCTGGTGTCGGTCGGAGGACGACTGCATCGCCCTCGATCCGCAGCGTCCGGTGTGCGACGTGGACACGGGAACGTGTCTGCCCTGCGCGCCGAAGGACGTCTGCGTGGGGGGAGCGTGCCCGGGCCCGGACGGGTGCCCGGGCGCGGAGCCCATCGCCGTCGTGGTCGGATACGGCGCGCGTCGGGTGATGTCGACCGACGGGGTGACGTGGGAACACTTCACCGAGCTCGACCCCAACGGCAAGGACGACGACAACCTGTTGCGAGGGATCGGCTACGGCGACGGCGTGTTCGTGGCGGTGGGAGGCGGCGGTCAGGGGCTGTCGTACACCAGTCGAGACGGGATCGCGTGGAAGAACGAGCGTCGCGACCTCCGGGCGTTCTTGTCGGACGTGGTGTGGTTCGACGGCCTGTTCGTCGCCGCGGGCGGCAACGGATTCCGGGTGCGGTCGTCCGACCACGGGGCGACCTGGACCGACGATCCCGGCTACTTCTCGGGCCATTTCCGGGGGATCGCGGCCGGCAGCGACCGCGTGGTCGCGGTGGGGCACAGCGGGACGCAGGGGATGTCGAGCACCACGATGGACGGTGCCTCCTGGTCGACTCCGGAGATCGGAGGCGCGCCGCTGTGGGCCGTCGCGTTCGGCAACGATCGCTTCGTGGCGGTCGGGAACGGGGGACGGGCCGCGGTGTCCGACGACGGGGTGAGCTGGACGAACACCGATCTCGGCGCCGACGATCTGCGCAGCGTCGTCTTCGTCGACGGGTCGTTCTATGTCGCGATCGACGGGACGTACCGGGTCAGCAGCGACGGCGAGACCTGGGCGACGATGCCCGGTGCCGCGCGCAAGCTCGCCGGCGCGTTCCAGGGCCGGTTCGTCAGCCTGGGCTGGCCGGCGACGATCTCGGTCTCGGAGGATCTGCAGACGTGGCAGACCGTCTTCTCCCCCGGCGGCTCGGGGTTCACCCGACTCGCCGTCGGCGCGCCGTCGCGGTGACGGGGTCGGCGGGCGAGGACGGACGACGAGCGTCGAGCCGCGCGGCCGTGCCGTGCCGGTCCGGCATCTTGTCGAGCCCGGTGCAAGAGCGGCGACGGTCCCCTCGACGCGCGGTCCCTTGGGGGGCGCCGGGTGCCGGTGGTTGCGGTAAGCTCGGTGGGGATGCGACGGGGGTCGATGGCGTGGTGGGTGTTCGGGACGCTGGGATGCAGCATTCCCAATCCCGCGTTCGACGGGGAGACGGAATCATCGGCCCAGACCGAGGGCTCGTCGGGGGGCGACGCGACCAACGAAGGCACGCTCGACGGTCCGTCGACGTCCGGCGACGACGACGGCACCACCGGTGACGTCCCGGCGGTGTGCGAGGTCGAGCCACCGCGCATGTCCGTTCGGTTCGAGCACCCGGGATCGACCTGCGGGTTGGTGGACACGGGGATCGCCGGCGGCCTGTTCGGGCACCTGACCCGGGTGCAGAGCGGGCAGTGGGAATTCCGGTGGTGCGAAGAGGGGGTCGCGGTCGACTGCGCGACGTGTCGAGCCGGATCGATGTCGATCGCCTTCACCCCGACCCGGATCGAGCCGTCGGAGCTGGCGGACGGCTGTGTGTGGATACGCTACGTGGAGGGGATCAGCGACGCCGTGGCGTGCGCGCCCCATCTCCTGGAGATCGAGAACGTGGAGCTCGATCGCCTGGTGTACGCGGCGGGCTGGTCCGAGATCAACGAGAACGCCTCCAGTCTGCTACCGCTGTCGATCCAGGTGGGAGACATGAAGATCGACTGCCGTTGTGGAGAGCGACCCGAGGTGTCGTGCTGCGACGGCACCCGCGTCGATCCGGGGTTCTACGAGCTGGTGGCCACGCCGGCCGGCGGCAGCCCCGTGGTCGTCCCGGTGGGCGACATTCCCACGGAAATCGTGCTCTCGTCGGGCCCCGGCCCGGGCACCTACGCGATGCACAACTACCTCACGTGGGCGCCCGCGACGTGTGACCAGGGCGTGACCGTCGAGTGGTACATGCACCTTCGCCCCTAGCCGTCGGGCGACGTCGCGATCACACGCCGTCGAGCGGGTTGTTTCCGTCGGGGACCTCGACCTCGTCGGGGCGCTTGGCGTCGGGATCGACGCGGATCGACACGACGGTCTTGCCGTCGTTGGACTTGAAGGCGATCCACGCCTTGGCGGCGGCCTTCTTCTTGCCCTCCAGCACCTTCTTGCCGTTGTCGGTGTAGGCCACCTCGGCGGTGAAAGCCTCGCCGGACTTCTCGAGGAGCACGGCGACCTCGTGGGTGCGATCGCCGACCTTCAACACCAGGATCGACTCTTCGCCCGTCTCCGCCATGTGGCCGGGGTGCTTCAGCGTCTTGCCGTTGCGCTGCAGCTTCAACTGGAGGAGGACGGTCTGGCCGGGCGCCTCGTCCTCGCCCGTCGCGTGGCTCGCGGGCTCGACCCCTGCATCCGTGGCGAGGGCCGAGGTGGGGGACGCGAGGAGGCAAAGAGCGAACAGCGCGCAGGTCGACGGCATGGCCGGCCTTCGACGAGGTGCCATGCGGGGATATTCGCAGACCCGTCCGGGGCTGTCACGGCTGCGGATTCGCCCCGTTTCGGCGCGGCCCTCAGGTCGGACGGGCGGTCAACGTGGCGACGCACTCCACGTGGTGGGTGTGCGGGAACATGTCCAGGGGTTGAACCTCGAGCAGGTCGAAGGCCCCTTGGGGGCCGCAGAGGAGCTGCAGGTCGCGGCCCAGGCTGGAGGCGTCGCACGACACGTAGACCACGCGTCGCGGCCGCAGCCGGGTGACCGCCGCCAGGGCCCCGGGGAGGCAACCCGAGCGCGGCGGGTCGAGGATCACCGCGTCGACGCCGGGCTCGAGGGCATCGAGCAGGAGCTCGGCCTTGCCCAGATGCAGCTCGACGTTGGGCAGGCCCGCCACGTTTTCGCGGGCATCGGCGACCGCGGGGCCCGACTCCTCGATGGCGATCACCTTGCCCACCCGGGGCGACAGCATGACGGCGAACGTGCCGACGCCGGCGTAGGCGTCGACCACCGTCCCGCGAGGGCCCGCGTCACAGCGGTCGGCCACCAACTCGACGAGCTTTTCGGCCTGGGCGCGGTTGACTTGGAAGAACGCGGCGCTCGACACCCGAAACCGGCGGCCGTGCAACGACTCATAGATCCGGGCCTGACCGCTCTCGATGTCGTCCAGGGCGAGGCGAGGCTGGATCATGACGTCGGTGGGGCCGTAACCGACCCGGACGTTGCATTGCGTCACCCCCTGCAGACGGCCCTGCAGGCGCTCGAGGATGGCGTTGATGCGAGGCTCCATGATGAAGCAGTGCGCCACGGGGAACCACTGCCGTCGAAACCGGCGGATGTAGCCGAGGTGTCCGTCGCGGATCGTAAACCGTGCGTGGTTGCGGTAGTGCCAGGGGTCGTCGGCGCCGATGCAGGGCGCCACCGGGGGATCGTCGAATCCGCCGAAGCGCCGGAGCTGGGTACGGACTATCTCCGTCTTGAGCTCGAGCTGGTGCGGGTACGCGACGTGCTGGAGCTGGCAGCCGCTGCAGATCGAGAACAGCGGGCATTTCGGCTCCACGCGGTGGGGAGACGGCTGCTCGATCGCCTCGACGTCGACGGCGATCCACGTCCGGCGGACGCGTCGGATCCGGACTCGGGCCGTTTCTCCGGGGATCACCCCCGACGCGTACACCGAAAGCGGCGGGCTGTCGGGCGCCTCGGACGGGTGGGCGACGGCGTCACCTCTGGGGGCGATCGCGTCGAAGCGGATGCGAACGACGTCGCCTTCTCGCAGATCGTCGGGTGTGCTCACGGCTCACCGAGCGGCATGCGGAACTCGACGTCCTGCCACACCGTGTCGTCGAGGCGCGAAATGTTGTCTCGGATTCGACGCATCTCGTCGTCGTCCTCGCTTCCGTCGAGGGCCAGCTCGCGCCACTGGCGACGGGCTTGCAGGTAGGCCTGCGCCATTGCCCGCCAGCTCGTGTAGGCCTGCTGCAGGCGAATGCAGATCGGGCGGATGCGCTCCCAGGACTCCTCGTCGTCGATCCAGCCGGCGCCCACCCCCATGCGGGTGACCAGGATGAAGCGGACCAGGTCCCACGCGTTGTCGGGACGCCCCGAGGACGCGAGCTCGGCGAGCACCCGAGCGTGGTCGCCCGGACCGTGGACGTCCCACCACGTCTCCAGCATGCGGCGCGCCTCGGCGCGCGGCAGGTACCCGTAGTCGCATTCGCCGGTCACCATCATGAACGCCGCTTGCACCCAGCGCTTGTACGGATCGCGAGCGTCGGCCGCCATGCGCTCGCGCAGCAGGCGGTCGGGGTCCGGCGAGCGAAGACGGTGGATGCCGATCCCCACCGCGGTGGCGGTGACGAGCGTGCCGACGACGATCGGCCAGTGTTCGGTGAGCGACATGGTCAAGCGGCGGTCACGGGCTCGAGCAGGGTGAGAGTGCAGTTGTCCGCGTCCAGACGCGCGCGGGCTCCGAACGGCAGCGCGGCGTTGCGCCCCGAATCGTGACCGAAGGGGAAGCCGGTGACCACCGGTACGCCGAGCGTTTCGAGGCGCTCCACCACGACGTCGTGGGCCGAGGGGCCGATGTGGCCGCCCTCGGGTTCGTGGCAACCGACGAGCTGGCCCACCACGACGCCACGAATACCCCGCAGCGCCCCGCTGGAGAGGAAGTGAGTGAGCGCGCGGTCGATCCGGTAGGGTCGCTCACCCACCTCTTCGAGGGCCAAGATGGCGCCCGACAGCGGTGGCATGTAGCGCGTCCCGATCAGCGCCCGCAACACCTCGAGGTTGGCCACGATGAGGGGGCCCTCGACGCAACCACCGTGGATGACCGTGCCTTGCTCGGACAAGAGCGGGGAGGGCACCTCGCCGCGCAAGAGCTCGCCGAGCCGCTGCACGTCTTCGGGGTGCAAAGTCGCGAGCTGGGTGATCACCGGACCGTGAATGCTCCGCAGCCCCGCTCGCACCAGCGCCCAGGACAGCAGCGCGGTGATGTCCGAGAACCCGACGATCACCTTGGGATGGGCGCGCAGCCGCCCGGGATCGAGCGCGCCGAGCAGCCGCGTGACGCCGTACCCTCCCCGGGCGCACAGAACGGCTCTCGCTTCGGGGTCGCCGAGCGCCTGGTGCAGCGCGGCCAAGCGGGGGGCGTCGGCGCCGGCGAAATACCCGTCTTGCTCGAGCAGGTTCTCGCCCATCACGAGATCGAGATCGATTTCGCGTCGCAGGACCTTCAGACCGCGGTCGAACCGCTCCATGGCGACGGGGCCGGACGGCGCGACCACGTGCGCGCGACTTCCCGGGGCCACGACGGGCGGCGGACGTGACTCGATCACCGACGCTTTCGACCCTTTCGGCGCCGTTTCTTCTTGAGGCCGCCCTCGTCGCCCGCGGGGTCGTCCTCCCCGTCGTCGTCCCCGTCGCCCGCCGCGTCGGCTGCCTCGTCGTCGTCACGCTCGACCCCCTCGAGGCGCCGGACCTCGTCGAGATCGATGGGCTCGGAGGGGTCGGGGTCCACGACCGGGGCGGGCATGGCCATTTGCGCATGGAGGCCGTCGTCCTCGTCAGATCCGACCTCCGGCGCGCTAACGTGGGCGTCGGTCCCCTCGCCCGCGGCGATATGCTCCGTTCCCACCCGCTCGAGCCGTGCCCCCGCGGCATCGTCGACGAAGCGCCGCGCGCGTTGCGGCCCGCGGGCTCGGGGACCTCGACCACCCGGGTGACCTCCAGGACCCGCGCGTTCGCGCCGTCGTCCACCACGCGGAGCAAGGTACGAACCGGAGGCGGTTCGTCCAGCGCGAGGAAGATCGTGTCGCCGTCGGAGGTGAGCTCGGCGGTCTCGGAGAGCGTCACGTGACGCAGTTCGACTCGAACCTTGCGGCTGGCCTCGCTCATCGGTTCCCTCCTTCCGGCCGAGGTGAGCGGCGGCCGGAAGCGGTGGGGACTATAGCAGGGGCGCGAGGGTCCCATTGGCCTCGCGGTCCGTGGGTCCCCGAGACGCGGAGCCGGCGCGTGGACAGGCCGACGGGTGCGACATACATTTGGCCCGGCCCGGCCGCGAGCCTCGTTGTGGGGGACGCTGCCGGAGACGTGCGAACGCAGGCGGCGGGGTCCCCGTGCCTTCGCGAGCCGCGCCCCACGTGAGGCCTCGAGTCAGTCAATGTTCGGCGGAGTCATCAAGAAGATCTTCGGCACCAAGTTCGACCGGCAGATGAAGAAGCTGCGGCCGATCGTGGAGCGGATCAACGCGTTGGAGCCCGAGATCCAAAAACTCGACGACGCCCAGCTCCGCGCCAAGACGGCGGAGTTCAAGGAGATGCTGTCTCGAGGCGCCAGCCACGAGGACATCCTGCCCGAAGCCTTCGCGTGCGTTCGCGAGGCATCCCGGCGCACCCTCGGCATGCGCCACTACGACGTGCAGCTCATCGGCGGCATCGCGCTGCACCGGGGAATGATCGCCGAGATGCGGACGGGTGAGGGCAAGACGCTCACCGCCACGTCGGCGATGTACCTCAACGCGCTCGACGGAAAGGGGGCGCACCTCGTCACGGTCAACGACTACCTGGCGCGGCGCGACGCCGAGTGGATGGGGCAGATCTACAAGTTCCTCGGCATGTCCGTGGGGGTGATCGTTCACGGCCTCTTTCACGCGGAGCGCCAGCGGGCCTACCGGTGTGACATCACCTACGGGACGAACAACGAGTTCGGGTTCGACTACCTGCGCGACAACATGAAGGAGACGATCGAGAAGTACGTGCAGCGAGATCTGCACTACGCGATCGTCGACGAGGTCGACTCCATCCTGATCGACGAGGCGCGAACGCCCCTCATCATCTCGGGCGAGGCCGACAAGCCGGCAGAGCTGTATCACACCGTCGATCGGATCATGCCGTCGTTGCGCAAGGATCTCGACTACGTGCTCGACGAGAAGCACCACAGCGTGCAGCTCACCGACGCCGGCGTCGACCGGGTCGAGAAGCTGCTGAAATGCGGCAACCTCTATGCGCCGGAGAACAACGAGCTCCTGCACCACGTCAACCAGGCGCTGCGGGCCCATACGCTGTACAAGAAGGACGTCAATTACCTGGTGATCGGCGACGAGGTGGTCATCGTCGACGAGTTCACGGGGCGCAAGATGGAGGGGCGGCGGTGGAGCGACGGGCTCCACCAGGCCATCGAGGCCAAGGAGAACGTGCCCATCCAGCCCGAGAGCCAGACGCTGGCGACCATCACCTACCAGAACTACTTCCGCATGTACCGGAAGTTGGCGGGCATGACGGGCACCGCCGACACCGAGGCCGAGGAGTTCGCGAAGATCTACAACCTCGACGTGATGGTCATCCCGCCCAACCGGCCGGTGATCCGCGATGACAAGCACGACCTCGTCTACAAGAACGAGCGTGGGAAGTTCCGCGCCATCATCGAGGAGATTCGCGCGCGCCACGAGAAGGGGCAGCCCATCCTCGTGGGGACCACGAGCGTCGAGAAGTCGCAGGTCATCCACCAGCTCCTCGACAAGGCGGGAATTCCCCACAACGTGTTGAACGCCAAGCAGCACGAGCGCGAGGCGTTCATCGTGGCGCAGGCGGGGCGCAAG
>CAZYSW010000106.1:0-14240 GCA_964650105.1 uncultured Nannocystaceae bacterium | reverse complement strand
CCCCCGGGGGCCAGGAGCGGGAACATCAGGCGGCCGCGGAAGCGATCGAAGGGACGCCCGCTTCGCTCGCTGCGGGAAACCAGGCCCAGCGTTTCGGCGAGCTCGAGGGGCAGGCCGCTGGTCTCGATGGCGCGCGTGAGCCGGTCCCACCCCGCTTCCCCGGGGGCCGGCGCGTAGCCCAGGCGAAAGGTCCGGGCGATTTCGCGCTCGATGCCCCGTTGCTCGACGTAGGCCCGACCGGCGGCACCCTCGGGCGCGTCGGCGAGGATCGCCTCGTAGAGCTCGGTGGCCAGCCGCAAGATCGCATAGGCCAGGTCGCGCTCGGTCCGATCGCGGCGCCGTGCGCCCGAGCCGGCGGTTTCGGCGGGCAAGCTGACCCCGTACATCTCCGCGAGCTTGCGAACCGCTTCGGGGAAGCTCTTGCCCTCGATGTCCATCACGAACGCGATGGCATCGCCTCCCGCCCCGCATCCGAAGCACTTGTAGCCCTTGCGATCGGGGTTGACGTTGAAGCTCGGGGTCTTTTCGGCGTGGAAGGGGCACAACCCCTTGTAGTTGCGACCGGCCCGCTTCAGCTCGACGTAGCGCCCGATCAGGTCGACGATGTCGACGCGGTCGCGCACGTCTTGGACCTTGTCGTCTGGAATCGCCGCCATGCATCACCCGCCGGCACCCACGTTGCTTCGACCAACGCGGAGCCGGCTCGAGCCCCGGACCCACGAGTGGTACATAAGGCCTGAACGCAAGGCAAGCCGACCTCGGGGGCAGGGCATCCGATCCTGGGGCGAAACGCCGGGTCCGGTGCGACGACCCGGGGTGTGACACCCGCCCGTGCTCCCCGGGTCTGCGGAAAATTTGCCCGAGGGGTGTCGACCGTGCCATCGCCGAAGGTGATGAGCGGCTCCGTGACGACGTCCGACGCCATTTCCGCCCCCGAGCCACGGGCGCAGCCCGCCGAGGAGCGTCGCGCCAGCGGGCGTCGCGCGCGGAGCCGGGACCGCCTGCTGGATCGGGCGACGCGACCGTACCCGCCGAACGTCAAGCTCACCGGGATCGACAACGTCGAGAACCTGCTCCTGTTCGTCGACGACGACCTGCGCGAGACGGCCCTGGCGATCACCCGTATCGAGGGCTATCTCACCCGAACGCTGGGCGTGCTGGAGTCGAGCGACCTCCAGCGCGATCAGCTTCGGGCGCTGGCCACCGATCGGCAGGTGCTCGACCACCTCGACCTGCTCAACGAGACCCTGGAGAGCCTGCGTCGACGCCTGGCGAAGCTGGCGTCGATCATGCGGTAGGCGGCGCGGCCGCGGCGACGGCTCGAGACGGCGGCGGACGGTGTGGTCGCCTCGCGGGGCTCTGCGATGGCCCGCTAGACGTCGGGGGTGTGCGACAGGCCGCCGATCGCCGCCTGCAGGGCGTCGAGATCCACGGGCTTGGTGAGGTGCTCGTCGAACCCGGCCTCCTTCGCGCGCGCGCGGTCTCGATCGCGGCCGTAGCCGGTCAGCGCGACGAGCCTCGCCGTCCGCAGCTGCGGATCGGCGCGGATCGATCGCGCCACCGCGTACCCGTCCTTGCCTCCCGGCAAACCGATGTCGCAGACCACCGCCTCGGGGTGCAGCTCGGCGGCCAGGCGCAGGGCACCCTCGGCATCGTGGACGATCCGCACTTCGTGTCCGGCGCGACGCAGCAGGTCGCCGAGCAGCGACGCCGTGTCGTGGTCGTCCTCCACCACCAGCACCTTGCGCGGGCGTGAGCCGGAACGGACCTGGCGCGGCTCGGCGGGGACGAAGGGCGACGGACGAAGGGGCAGGCGAACCTCGAAGGTCGCACCGAGCCCGCGGCCCTCGCTGCTGGCCTGAACCCGGCCTTCGTGAAGATCGACCAGTCCTTTGACCAACGCCAGGCCCAGCCCGAGCCCTGCGCTGCCTCGCTGCATGTTGTGCTCGTTCTGATGGAAGGCCTGGAACATCTGGGGGAGCTCGTCGTGAACGAACCCCATGCCGCTGTCATGGACCCGGATGATGGCATCGCCACCCTCGCGCAGGACCTCGACGCGGATCTTGCCGCACGCCGGGGTGAACTTGATCCCGTTGCCCACCAGGTTGTCCACGATCTGATACAGGCGCGCTCGATCGCCGTGGACCCACAGTGGCTCGTCTTGCACCGAGACTTCGAGCGACAACTGCCGCGCCGTGGCGCGGTTCTCCTGATCGGAGACGACCGCGCGCACCGGCTCGGCGAGGTTTACGATCTCTTTGACGAGGTGGATCTTCTGGCGGACGATGCGGGCGACGTCGAGCAGGTCGTCCACCAGGCGTCGCATATGGGCAACCTGGCGCTCGATGATGGCGCGGGAACGCAAGAAGTGAGGGTCGTCGAGCGGGAGCTCCTTTTGGAGCTGAGCGGCGTTGGACAGCGCGGCCAGGGGATTGCGCAGCTCGTGCCCCAGCATCGCGATGAACTCGTCCTTGAGCCGGGCGGCGTCCTCCATCTCGCGCCGCTGTCGCCTCCCCGCCGTGCCGTCCTCCACGATGGCGATGAGCTCCTTGCGGCGTGCAAAGGGATCGGCGAGCGTGGCTCGAAGGTGGACCCAGACCTCGGAGCCGTCCTTGCGGAGGCATCGTAGCTCGGCCGCGTAAGCGTCGCGCTCCCCCGACAGCACGCGTTGCATCTGGACGTCGCCGTCGCGCCGGTCGTCGGGGTGCGTGATGTCTCGAAGCGCGAGCCCGCGCAACTCGGCGCTGGTGTACCCCAGCATCTCGCACAGGGTCGGGTTGGCGTCGATCCACCGGCCCTGGTCGTCGAGGGTGCCGATGCCGACACCGGCGTGCTCGAGGATGGCCTGTAGGCGGCGCTCTCGCGCCTCGACGGCGCGCTCCCGTTCTTCCAGGGCACGTCGCCCGCGGACGCGGTCGCTGATGTCCAGGGCGAAGCTGAGGACCCCGCCCACGCGACCGTTGCGATCGAACCAAGGTTGGAGAATCTGATCGAGGTAGCGAACGTCACGGACGGCGGCGGCCTGAATGCCCACGGCCAGCTCGGGCGTGTGAACTCGCTCGCGCTTACGGTAGACACGGTCGAAACGTTCGATCATCCCTTGTTCCTCCAGTTCCGGAAGGCAGTCGCGCAGGCGCTTCCCGGGGTGCGCACGCCCGAACGTGAAGTCGCGGTAGCTTCGACTGCACGAGACGAAGATGTGCTCGGGTCCGGTGTGGATCGCGACGAGCACCGGCGCTTCGTCGAGCAGGGACTGAAGCTGCGCTGCTGCATGGGCGGTGTCGTCGCTGTCCTTCGGCTCGGTAGCCTGGTTCGATGGGAACTCGGACACGAGGGCGCCTATGTGAAACGAGATCGTGGCCGACGGCCAGCACAAACTGCACGTTGGTGATCGCGCGTGTCGGCCCTCGAACGTCCAGTCGGCGAGAACATAGTTCGGTCACCGAAGGTGAACGTGGCGCAAGATTTGCGAACTACGTTCGTCGCATCGAGGCGACCGAGTGCTTCGTTTCGCGATCCGACTCGCGAGCCGCTCGCTCTCTACGGAAGACGATGCACGGATTTTCCGTAAGGGATCTTCGTACGGGTCCGGCAGCGAGGCTTGCGGACACGCGACCGCTCCGGTGTCGCCCGGCGGACGGTCCGGTTTCACCAGCCGGCAAGAAGGGTGTTCAGATGCCACAGAACGTGGTTCCCGGCGCGCCGTTCCTCGAGGCGAACGTCGCGATCGAGGTGCGTGCTCAGGGTCACTTGCGTCGTCGCGTCGCATCACAATATCGTTCACAACGACGTTCGAGGAGCGACGGTGGTGCCGGGCGAGCGTGACGTTCGATGCGTGGACGTCGTTCGGCACCGGTTTCGAGCAACGTGAAAACGTGGTGTCGCCCACGACGTGCCCGCGCCGCGACGTTCGACGTGAATGGGGTGCGGACGGCTCGCGGCCCGTTCGACCATCGGGCACGGTCGTGGTGCGTGAAGCTGCGAAAGTGCGCAATCGCTCTCGGGACGCGCCCGTCTCGAACGTGGACAGTCGTCGAGGGCGGCCCGCCGTTTCTGTGCATGGCAGGGTTGGGCCTCGTCGAGGTCGCGATGTCCCGCCGCAGCAACGTGAGAGGCAACGACGCGCGTCGCATGTTCGTGTCGCGTTCGCGAGCACCTCGTGCCGGGCACGAGATGCGCGGATCGTCGCTGGCGACCGTGCGAGGGACGAACGGAACGAGGCATGCGACAGGTGACCGGTGCGCGGGCGGATCGGAGCAGCGACACGAGAGACGATCCGTCACGGGGCGACGCCGGGTCGTCGCAAGATTCGACGGGCCGCCGCACCACGGCGGCGAGTCGTCGCACGGCGTGGCGGGTCGCGCGGGAGCCCCGCCCACGCGGACGCGCCGCGGCGGCTCCCCCCGTGGGGGTTGGTCGACGTCGCCGGGCGGCGTGGCGCTCGGTGTGCTCGGGCGGGTCCGGACGAGTATCCTCCCGGCGGTGAGTCGCGCTCCGGAGAACCGCGATCTCGATGCGGCGGGGGATTCGGCGAGCGCGACCGTCGGGGGCTCTGGCCAGCGCGCCCCTGCGCTGGCGCGGCAAGCGGTGTTCGTCACCGCCGCGATCTACCTCGGCTACGCGTTCCTGGGATGGATCGGCGTCCCCACGGACGTGCGCTACTTGGGGTTGGTGGCGGCGTTCTATTTCGTCCCAGGGCTGGTGCTCCGCGCCGATCCACAGCGACAGGCGCGCTGGCAGGTCGGCCCGAACGGGGTGATTCCTCCCTGGAGCTGGCGCGGCGCGAGGCTGGCCTTGCTGGCGATCGCGGTCGTGTTCCCCGGCTTCGTGCTCGCGTTCTTTTGGTTCTACCACCGCGTCTGTGCGGGAGACCTCGCGGTCCTCCAGCCGGTGCTGGTCGTGGAAGGGTGGACGCCGTGGGCAGGGGGGCTCGAGCGCTACCTGCAGCGGCTGTGCGTTCCGCACGAAGGCGGCTTTTTTCCCCAGGCGCTTCGCTGGCCGACCGATTGGGTGGCATATGGCGGCCTCGGCGTCGTGCTCGCGGTGGCCGTCGAGCTGTTGGCGGTGGCGCTGCCCGAGGAGGTGTTTCATCGGGGTTATTTGATGAGCGCGCTGGAGGAGCGTTTCCCCCCGCGCCGGCGGATCCTCGGCGCTCCACTGGGGTTGGCCGCGGTGCTGGCGAGCTTGCTGTTCGCGCTCGGCCACCTGGTGGGGATGGCGGAGCTGGCTCGGCTGGCGACGTTCTTCCCCGGCCTGGTGTTCGCGTGGTTGTGGCGAAAAAGCGACAGCTTGTGGGCGCCGGCGCTGTTCCACGCGGCCTCGAACCTGTTGATGGCGGTCCTCATCGCCAGTACATTTCCGAGGTGAGCGGAGCCCGTCGCGTCGCCGCGTTCTTCGACATCGATCACACGGTGCTGGAGATCAACTCCGGCTCCAAGTGGATCGCGTACCTGTGGCGCACGGGGAAGATGAGCCCGTGGCAGCTGGCGCAGGCCATGACCTGGCTGGTTCAGTACCGATTCAGCCTACTCGATTTCGAGGCCATGACCCGCAAAGTGCTCGGCAGCTACACTGGCAAGGAGGTCGAGCCGATCGAGCAAGAGGTCGAGGCCTGGTTCCGAGACGAGGTGGCGTGGGCGATCTGTTCGGAGGCCTGGCAGCGGGTCGAGGAGCACCGCCGCGCCGGACACGAGATCGCGCTTCTGACCTCGGCCACGCGGTTCTTGTCGAACCCGGTGGCGCGGGCGCTGCAGGTGGAGCACATCCTGTGCACGGAGGTCGAGATCGTCGACGGCGTGCTCACCGGGCGTCACATCGAGCCGCTGTGCTACGGGCCGGGGAAGGTCTTGCGTGCCGAGCAGTTCGCGGCCGAGCGCGGGATCGAGCTGGCGCGCAGCTACTTCTATACCGATAGCTTCTCCGATCTGCCGATGCTGGAGCGGGTGGGCGAGCCACGCGTGATCAACCCGGATCCGCGCCTGCGCCGGCGCGCGGCCGATCTGGGGTGGCCGATCGAGACCTGGAAGGCGCACGCGGCCCCGCCGTCGCGCCGTCGTGAGTCGGAGGGACAGCATGTGGGATCCGGATCTCGGTGACATCGATCGCGTAGTGGGGGTGGCCCTGGCCGAGGACCTCGGCACCACCGACGTGACCACCGCGGCGACCGTCCCTCCGCAGGCGCAGGCGCGGGGCGTGCTCTTGGCCAAGGACCCGCTGGTGGTGTGTGGCCTGCCAGTGTTCGAGCGGGTGTTCGCGCGGCTCGACCCCGCCGCCCGAGTGACGGCCGAGGTGGTCGACGGCACCCGCGTGGACGTCGGTACGGTCGTGGCGGTCGTGGAGGGCAACGCGCGGGCGATGTTGGGCGCCGAACGTACGGCGTTGAACTTCGTGCAGCGGATGTCGGGCGTCGCGACCCTGACGCGAGCCTTCGTGGACACCGCGGGGGGAGCCTGTCGAATCACCGACACGCGCAAGACCACGCCGGGCCTGCGCGCGCTCGAGCGTTACGCCGTGCGCTGCGGGAACGGGCACAACCATCGCAACGACCTGGCGGCGGGGGTGTTGATCAAGGAGAACCACATCCGTTGCGCGGGCGGCATCACGGCGGCGGTGACCGCCGCCCGACGGTACGCGCCCCACTTGCTGCGGATCGAGTGCGAGGTCACGACCCTGGCCGAGCTCGACGAGGCGTTGGCCGCCGGCGTGGACGCGGTGCTGCTCGACAACATGAACGACGCGCAAGTTCGAGAGGCCGTGGAGCGGATCGATCGCCGGGTCACGGTGGAGGTGAGCGGGGGCGTGAACCTGGAGCGGGTGCCCCGGCTCGCGGCGATGGGCGTGGACATCATCAGCGTGGGGGCGCTGACCCACTCGGCGCCATCGGCCGATCTTTCCTTCGAGATCGAGATCGCGAGCTGAGCTTGCCGCCCGATCCCGACGATCTTCGGCGCCTGGGTGACCTGCTGTCGACGCGACGCTTCGGTCGCGCGCACGAGCACCACGAGACGCTGAGCTCGACCAACGATCGGGCGGCCGCGTGGGCACGCAGCGGGGCGCCGCACGGTGCCGTGGTCACCGCGGACGCGCAGACGGCCGGTCGTGGGCGCCGCGGCCGGAGCTGGCACTCGGCGAGTCGCGAGAATCTGTACGCGAGCGTGATCGTGCGGGCACGCGCGGGGGGACCGGGGCTCGGGGCGCTGGGGCTGGCGGCCGCCGTGGGGTTGTGCGAAGGGATGCCCGACGTGGGCGTGGTGCTGAAATGGCCCAACGACTTGCTCGTGGGGGGTCGGAAGATCGGCGGGATCTTGTGCGAGGCGCGGTGGTCGGGCGGGGTCGCGGAGGCCGTCGTCGGCTTCGGCATCAACGTCGGCACGCGGTCGTTCCCCGGCCCGTTGGCAGCGATCGCGACCTCGTTGGCGTCGTGCATGGACGCGCCATTGGGGCGGGCGGAGCTCCTCGCGAGGCTGCTCGGCGGGTTGGAGGATGCGATGGAGGCGTTCTTGCACCACGGGTTCGCGGCGGTGCGCGAGCGCTATGTGGCCCGCTGCTCCATGCTGGGTACGACCGTTGCGCTGGAGAACGGGCCGGGCCAGCGCGTCGAGGTGCTGGCCGAGGGGCTCGACCCCGACGGTGCGCTGCGGGTGCGCCCCCCGGGGGGGGGCCCGTCGTGGCGGGTCGAGAGCAGCGACGTATGGCTGGTCGAGCCCCCGGACCCGGGGCGACTGACGAACGGGGACACTGGACTCGCGTAAACCACCCTTCGGAAATCTCGGGCCGGTTCGACGTGCCATGGGGATAGGGTTACCCACGGCCACGTCGAGGGCGGCGACCTCCAGGGGCGCTCGTGCCCGCGGTGGCCGTCGTCGTCGGCAACCGGAGGACGGTTCGGGGAACGCGGGTCAGTCGAAGGGGTCGGCGTGTCGAGGATCGGTGAGGAAGACGGGATCGGTGAGGGCGTGGAGGAAGGCGACGAGGTCGTCGCGTTCGGTGTCGGTGAGGGTGAAGCCCTCGAGCAGGGGACTCTTGAAAGGGTTGCGGCGGCCGTCGCCGCGCTCGGGGCCGCGCTCGATCCGGCGGCCGCCCGCGGCGTAGACGTCGATGACCTCCTCGAGCGTCCGGGCGCTGCCGTCGTGGAAGTAGGGGGCCGTGACCGCGACGTTGCGCAGCGTCGGGGGGCGAAACTTGCCCATGTCCTCGGGGTCGTTCGTGAACTCGAAGAGGCCCTGGTTTCTCGGCGGGTAGCCGCCTCGTCCGTCGACGTCGTACAGGCCGGTGTTGTGGTAGGGAGACGGTGGTGCGCCACCGTCTGCGTCGCGCGTCGCCTCGGTGAAGTTGAAGCCGCCGTGGCAGCGATAGCACCGGGTCTTCTCGGAATAGAAGAGGGCGCGGCCGCGCTTCGCCGCGGGGGAGAGGGCCGAGTCGTCGCCCTCGAACCGCCAGCGGTCGTAGGGGGAGCGTGCGGACACCAGGCTGCGCACGTAGCAGGCCAGCGCGCGCTGGATGGAGAGCACCGACACGGGATCGGGCGCGTCGGGGAAGGCGTCCGCGAACAGATCTTCGTACAGCGGATCGCGGGCGAAGCGATCCAGGATCTCGTCCTCGCGCCCGCTCATGTCCAGCTCGGGAGGGTCGTCGCCGAACATGGGGACCAGCACCTGTTGCTCTATGTCGGACAGCAGCGGGTTGATCCACGTCAGGGTGCTGCTGTAGGCGCTGTTGGTCAGGGTGATGGCGTTGCGGGGGAGGGTGTCTCCGTGCGCGCCGCTGGGCAGCGGCCGACCGTCGGTGAAGGCGAGCGCCTGCAGGTGGCAGGTCGAGCACGACATCGTCTGGTCGGCCGACAGGCGCACGTCGTAGAAGAGGTGGCGACCGAGCTCCACCTTGGCGGTCGTCATCGGGTTGTCTTCGGGCACCCAGGGCTCGGGGTATCCGGGCGGGAGATCCCACCGCCAGGTCTCGCCCTGCGAGGGGGCGACGGGGGTGCGGCCGCAACCGAGCCCCCCGATCAACGCGGCGGCTGCGATCGCGATGGGGCGCTTCATGGGCTATTCCACCCGGAAGGCGGTTTGCTCGGAGCAGTCGGCGAAGCACCGCCCGGTGTCCCAGTCCAGGCCCAGGCGCGAGAAGGGCCCTCGGCACTCGGCGACGTCGGGGCCGAACGAAAGGCACCCGGGCGCGGTGTCGGGCGTGTCCTTGGAGACGTCCACGTCGGCGAAGAGCTGGGCAAGATCGAGGACCACGGTCATGCCGGGCTCGTAGTCCGGCAGCGCGATGACCGGTCGATTGGGCCGTGTGCACTCGGTGGGCGGCTGGTCCGCGGCCTGCGCGTCGCAGCCTTGCGAGCCCAGACGGAAGTTCCAGCCGTTGTTCGGCGGCTCGTTGGAGTTGGTGAGCTCGATCTTCATGAACTTGTAGCCGTTGGCCCACACCCAGAACATCGCGGAGTTGTTCATCGGCGGGGGCGCGTTTGCAGCGTCGATGTGGTTGAGCTCGAAGGGGACGCCGACGTCGAAGATCAGCCCCTTGTAGGTTCCTTCGGGGACCTTGCCGACCACCTTGGTGTTGGTCTCCTCGGTCGTGCTCCCCACGCACAGCCCCGAGCGGTTCTCGAAGTCGAGCAGGGCCACGGACTCGTGCTGCCAGTCGTTGTCATCGAGGGTGACGGGCACCTCGTTGCCGTCCGCATCGAGGAGGCGGACGTTGGAGACGAAGAACCTCAGGTCCCGGATGACGACGGTCGTGTTCCCTGCGCCGAGCTGGTACTGGGGTCCACACCCTGCCTCCTGGTCGCCGATGCGGGCCGCGAACGGGATCTCGACCGGGCCGCCGAGCATCCCGCCTTCGGTCTCCCCACCGCCACCGCCGCCATCGTCGCAAGCGGTCAGGCACAGCGGCCACAGTGGCACGGTGATCAGAAGAGCCTTCGCGAGAGTTGGCTTCATGGAACTCGTACCCCTCCCCCCGTTCCCAAAAACGTCAGACCGTGAACGGAGCCGACAGCGGCCTAGCTCAGGGGGGAAAAGGAGCAAGCCACGGCGGTTGGTCCGAAGTCGGTCCCCGGCACGCGAGGGGTTTTCCGCGGTCGGACCGACCGGCAGGCATGACCTGCCGAGGTGGTCTATGCTCTCGGCACGATGCGTATCCGCGAGCGTTTGGCACACAAGCGGCCGACCTTCAGCTTCGAGTTCTTTCCGCCCAAGACCGAGAAGGGTGAGGCCGCGTTGCTGCGCAGCCTGGAGCGGCTGGCCGTGCTCGAGCCGGATTTCGTCTCGGTGACCTACGGGGCGGGCGGAAGCAGCCGGGCCCGCACCGTCGAGTTCGTCTCGCGGATCAAGCGGGATTTCGGGATCGAGGCCATGGCGCACCTCACCTGTGTCGGCGCCACCCGCGAGGAGCTACGCGAGGTCGTGGTGCGACTGGGGGAGGCGGGCATCGAGAACATCCTGGCGCTGCGCGGCGATCCGCCCCGCGGCGAGGATGCCTTCGCCGCCACGCCGGGCGGGTTTCGGTACGCCTCGGAGCTCATCGCCTTCTTGCGCGAGATCGGGGACTTTTGCGTCGGCGCGGCGTGCTACCCCGAGTCGCACCCCGAGGCCCAGGACGCGGCGACCGATCTGGCGCACCTGCGGCGGAAGGTCGACGCGGGGGCGGACTTCCTGATCACGCAGCTGTTCTTCGACAACCGGGTGTTCTCGTCCTTCGTCGAGCGCGCGCGCGAGGCCGGGATCGCGGTGCCGATCCTCGCGGGGATCATGCCGGTCACCGACGTGGCGCAGATCGAGCGCTTCACCCGGATCTGCGGCGCGAGCATCCCCGAGCCGCTGTTGCAGCGGCTGCGCGAGGTGGCGGACGACCCGCAGGAGGTGTTCTGGACCGGGGTCAGCTTTGCCGCCCATCAGTGCGAGCAGCTTCTGACGCCGCCCCTGCACGATCCGTTCACCCGGCCGCCTCCCGGCGTGGCGGGGATCCATTTCTTTACGCTCAACAAGTCTCCCGCGACGCGGGCGATCTTCGAGATCCTCAAGCTGGCGCGGGTGGGGGTGGTGTGATGGACGCGGGCAGTCTCGCCCTGGCGTGGATCGTGGGCGTCGCCGGGCCCACGTTGTCGGCGCTGAGCGCCGCAACGGTGGCCCGCACCGCGGACGCGCAGGGGCTCGATGCGTTCGTCACGGCGACCGGGCGCTGTCCCGATCGGGTCGAGCACTGCATCGGCCTGGCGCTCCACGTGGTGGCCGTCGACGGCGAGCCGGTGCGTGATCCGGGGTGGGTGGGCGCTCAGGTGGCGGAAGCCAATCGGTTGTTCGCGCCCATCGGGGTGGGCTTCGAGGTGGCGAGCGTCGAGACGGAGCCGGCAGAGCGGGCGGACATGGTCACCCGAGAGGATCGCGATCTGCTGGGGCGCGCGGGCCATTCGCTGGGCGTGATCCACGTTTACGTGGTGCGAAGCCTCGCCGACGTGGACATCCCGGGCGCCTTCATCAAGGGGGTGCACTGGCGCGACCGGGCCAACACCCGGCGCCGGTGGATCATCCTGTCGGCGTCGGCCTCCAGCCTGGTGCTCTCGCACGAGCTGGGTCACTTCTTCGGGTTGCCCCACTCCAAGCACCCCGAGAGCTTGATGAACAAGTCGCCGCACATGAACCCGCCGTGGTGGGAGCGCTCCTTCGTAGAGTCCGAGCAGCGCAGGATGGCCCAACACCGCGACCGCATGCTGGCCGACGGCACCTTGCGGTCGCGCAGCCGACGGGCGAGGGTCGCGGGCGGCTGATGTCGTCGGGGCGGCGGCCTCCATGAAGGCGGGCGCCGTCGGGCGGGACCGGCGACGCCCCTACGACGGCCGAAAAACGAAGAACGCCCGGAGCCGAGGCTCGCGGGCGTTCTCGGACCGAGGTCCGGTCGCGGTCATTGACAGACCTGATCGAGGCAGGCCGAAGCGACGCACCCGCCCACCACGTTGACGACGCAGTCGAGGCAGTCGCCCGTCAGATGCATGTTCGAGCACTCCATCTGGCAGGCCGCGTCGTCGCAGTCGCAGGCGTTGACGCAGTTCATGAAGTCCTCGCACGTGCCGCCCGCGAAGTTGCCGTCCAGGTACCCAGCGCCGTAACACTGCTCTTGCTCGGCGGCGCACTGCGTCTGGACGCACTCGGTGTACATCGGGCACGTGTCTTCGGCCTCGCATTCGTTGCTTCCGCCCGAATCTGCGCCCGAATCTGCGGACTCACCGGAATCCGCGGACTCGCCGCTGGCGCTGCCGGTCTCGCCCGCCGAAGAGTTGTTGCCGTCGTCGCCCCCGTCGTCGTCGCAACCCGTCACGAGGAGCGCGGCGCAACCGAGGGAGAACAGGGAGGTGCGGAGGGATCGAAAGATGTTCATGGCTGGTTTCTGTCCGTTGGCAGGGGGCCGGATGCGGGCAAGGCCCGCGGGCCGCGGGGGACTGTACGTGACTCGAGGCGCCCACGGAAGTTTCTTCGTGCGTGGAGATTGGGGCGGAGACGCGAGCGGGGCGGACCGGCTCCAGTTCGCAGTCGATCGCACGCCTCCTGCGAGTCCGCGTTCATCGAAAACCTCACGGCGGTGCGAGGATTGTGAGGCTTGCCGATCTCCACGGCCGTGGCGTCGCTGTACGCGGGTGGGGGCGGAGGTGAGACGGCTCCGGTGAGACGCGTCCGGCTCGCGTGCGGCACGTGCACGCGGAATCAATCGAGGGGCAGCCCGAGTCGACGCAGCTCCCGATCCAACTCGCGGCGCAACTCGTCGGGGGTCATCCCCAGCCGGTGCGCCGCATCGTCCAGCGAGTAGCGCAGCTTGCCGACGCGGATCCGAGGCGCCGGGCCGAGCCGCGGGAGGCCGCCTTCGACCACGGGATCGTCTTCGATGCCCACGTAGACGTCGCGCTGCGACAGCATCGGGAAGTTTCGAATCGCGCGTTCGAACAGGTCGCGGCTTCGGGGCGCCAGCGTCTCGTGGGGGATTCGAGACAGATCCAGGATCACGCCGGCCTGCAGCGCGCCGTCTTCGTACACCGCTCGCGACGCACGAACGGCCGACGCGGCGGGGTCCTGACCTGCGCGGCGGTGAAACCCCCGTAGCTCGTGGCGGCGAGGTCCGGTCCGGGGACGCGGCTCGGCAGGCGCCGGCGCGGTGGGGGGCTCGGTCGTCGGGGGCAGGGAGAGCGGCTGGACCTGTCGCGGGGCGATCGTCACGCCGTCCTCGGCGATCGGGATCCAGCGCGGTGGGGCCTCCGGATCGGCCGACGCCCGGTCGGTCTCCAACGCGGGCGCGTCGGCTTGCGTGTACCAGTCCGGTAGAGCGGTCGCCTGGCGCCACAGCCAAACGATCGTGGCCACGCCGATCACGAGCAGGACGGCTGCCCCGGCGAGGACCTTCTTCAGCACGTGCGCCAGGGTAGCACGCACCCGGACAGTGGCGGCGCGTGCGGATCAGCGGGTGAGCTTGCGGTACTTGATGCGCTTGGGGACCAGAGCGTCGTCGCCCAGGCGACGCCGGCGATCGGCCTCGTAGTCGGCGAAGTTGCCCTCGAACCAAGTGACCTGGCTGTCGCCCTCGAACGCCAAGATGTGCGTGGCGATGCGATCGAGGAACCAGCGATCGTGGCTGATGATGACGGCGCAGCCCGGGAAGGACAGCAAGGCCTCCTCGAGGTGTCGCAGGGTGTCGACGTCCAGGTCGTTGGTGGGCTCGTCGAGCATGAGCAGGTTGCCGCCGCGCTTGATCAGCTTGGCGAGGTGGACGCGGTTGCGTTCGCCTCCCGACAGCTCGCCGACCCGCTTTTGTTGGTCACTGCCGGTGAAGTTGAACCGGCCCACGTAGGCGCGCGCGTTGATCTCGACGCCGGCCATGTCGATGGTCTCTGCGCCGCCGGAGATCTCCTCGAAGATGGTCTTTTCGGGGTCGAGCGCGTCGCGAGTCTGGTCCACGTAGGCGATGTCCACCGTCTCGCCGATGGTGACCTTGCCCGCGTCGGGCTTCTCCTGGCCGACGATGAGGCGGAAGAGGGTGGTCTTGCCGGCGCCGTTGGGACCGATGACGCCGACGATGCCGCCCGGCGGCAGCATGAAGCTGAGGTCCTCGTACAAGAGGGTGTCGCCATAGGCCTTCTTTACGCCCTCGAACTCGACCACCTTGTTGCCCAGCCGACGGGTGAAGGGGATCCGGATGTCGGTGCGATCGACTCGCCGCTCCTGGGATTCCTGCAGGAGCTGCTCGTAGGCGTTGAT
>CAZYSW010000105.1:12684-14253 GCA_964650105.1 uncultured Nannocystaceae bacterium | reverse complement strand
CATGGACGACCTACGGCCGCGAGAGTACCATCGCGGCCCCGAAGGTACGTGCCCATGACCCAGCCCCACGACCGGCCCGACGAAAGCGCGAAGACCGACACAGCACGGATCGAACAGCTCGTGAAGTCCGATCGGGTCGTCCTGTTCATGAAGGGGACGCGCAGAGCGCCCCAATGCGGGTTCTCGGCGACCGTGGTGGAGATCCTCGATCGATATCTGGCCGAGTACACCACCGTGAACGTCCTGAGCGACCCCGCGATTCGGGAGGGCGTGAAGGTCTATGCGAGCTGGCCCACGATCCCGCAACTGTACGTGGACGGAGAGTTCGTCGGCGGCTGCGACATCGTCCGCGAGATGGACGCGCAAGGAGAGCTCACCTCGACGCTCGGCGACCTGGTCCAGCCCGCGAAGCCGCCGAGCGTCGCGATCAGCGAGGCTGCGGCCGACGTGTTCCGGCAGGCGCTGTCCGAAGACGACGACACGAAGGACGCGGTCATCCGGCTGCAGATCGACGCGGGCTTTCGGCACGAGCTCGCCCTCGACACCCGTGAAGGGCTGGACGCGCGCGACATCCGCATCACCGTGGCGGGTCTGGAGCTGGTGATGGATCCCGCCACGGCGCGCCGGGCCGACGGATTGAGCATCGACTACGTCGAGTCGCCGTCGCCCGGCTTCAAGATGGAGAACCCCAACGCCCCCGCGACCGTGAGGCAAATCGACGTGGCGGAGGCCAAGGCGATCGTCGAAGCCGAGCCGAACGCCCGGTTCGTCGACGTTCGCACCCCCAAGGAGCGGGAGCTGGCGTCCATCGAGGGGACGATCCTGCTCACGCCCGAGACCTTCCGCGAGCTGATGACCCTTCCGCGCGACACGCCGATGGTGTTCCACTGCCATCACGGGCAGCGCAGCCACCAGGCCGCGCTGCACTTCCTCGAGCGGGGCTTCACCCGGGTGTACAACGTCGTGGGAGGCATCGACGCCTGGTCGATGCACATCGACCCCTCGGTGCCCCGGTACTGACGCACCCGCTCGTCTGCGCGTGCGGACGCTCCGTCCGCCCACGGCTCGCGTCCACCGCCCACCCTCGGCCGGCCACGGCTCGAAACGCTCCGGCGTCGCGCGCGGATGCCGAGCCCCGCGAGCGCGTGCCCGCTCGGCTTCGCGCGGGCCGATGCCCTCTGCTAGCTTGCGGGGCGTGCCGCCCCTGCAGGAGCTGCTGCGGGCCGTCCGCGAGGCATGCTCTGCGGCCACGTGGTCGCGAGGCGTGGAGCTCGCGCGGTCGAAAGCCGTGATCGGCGAGTCCGACGACGGTGACGAGATCACCTTCCGCGTCTCGACCCGAGGTGGATTGGTGTCTCCGCAGGTCGTGCTCTTTCCCGAGGACCAGGACTGGACCTGCGAGTGCAACTCGCGAGAGGACGCCTGTGCACACGTCGCCGCGGCGGTCATCGCCCTCAAGCAGGCGCGCGACGAGGGTCGCGACCTGCCGACGGCGGGCGGCGACGAGGCTCCCGGGCACATCGCCTATCGCCTCGACGGACGCAGCGGCAAGCTGCAGCTTCATCGGGT
>CAZYSW010000105.1:2527-12674 GCA_964650105.1 uncultured Nannocystaceae bacterium | reverse complement strand
GGTCATCGTGCAGGGCCGAAGCGAGACCGCGCTGGAGGGCTCGCTGGCCGCGATCGCCCTCCGAAAGGTCGAGGGGCCGAAGCTCGTGGCCACCGAGGCGGACCTGCAGTTCGAGAAGAAACTGGGCACCTTCGGCGGCGGCGTCATCCCGCGACAGCTCATGCGCAAGGTCCTCGAAGCCCTGCGCGACGTCGCCCGGCTCACCGTGGACGGCGAACCGGGCTCGGTGGGTCCCCCCACCAGCGGGCTGGCCGCGCGCGTGACCGAGACCGGCGAGGGGTTCTTGGTCCGCCTCGAGCAGGATCGGGAGATCGACGAGGTCTACGAGAACGGCGCCGTACGCAAGAAGACCACCGTCATGCCGGTGGGCGAGCACGGCCTGAGCGAGGGCGAGTTCGCGGCCCTTCGCAAGGGACGGACGTTTTCCCGCGCCGAGGTGGGCACGTTGGTCGGCGACCTTCTGCCCAGGCTCCGGCGTCACGTCAACGTCGTCATCGACGCGCCCGAGCTCCCGGGGAGTCGCACCGTCAAGCCGCGGATCCAGCTCGCGACCGAGCGGGAGGGAGCGTCGCTCGCGGTCCTGCCGACCATCGTTTACGGCGAGCCGCCGCTGGCCAGGGTGGACGGCGAGCGCCTCACCATGCTGCGCGAGGGCCAAGTTCCGCTTCGCAAAGCACGACTCGAACGCCTGCTCGTGCAGCGCCTTCACCAGCTCGGCCTGGAACCCGGACAACGCACGATCCTCCCGGCCGGCAAGGCGATCGGGCTCGCCACGGCGCTGCGCGACGAGGACGACGTGCGACTGGTCGGCAAGGCCCACCAGGATTTCTACGAGACCGCCGCGCTGACGCCTCACCTGGAGGTGGCCGAAGACGGCTCGTTCGCGGTGTGGTTCGAACCCGCGTCACCCGGCGCACCCGGGTCCCGCGCGCGTGCCGACGCCGAAGCGGTGCTGCAGGCATGGTCTCGAGGCGAGGAGTTCGCTCCGCTCCTCGAAGGTGGCTTCGGCCGGATCCCCGCCGAGTGGCTGTCGCGTTACGGGCACCGCGTCGCAGGGCTGCTGGCGGCGCGCGAAGTCATGCGTGCCGAGAGGGGAACGACGTCGGCCACCTGGGCGCTGGCCGACCTCGCCGTGCTGTGCGAGGCCCTCGACCACCCGCCACCGCCCGCCTTCGAGCCGCTGCGGGCCCTGCTGGAGAACTTCGAGGGGCTGGGCGAGCCCCCCCTCCCCGACGATCTGACGGCCGAGCTGCGGGAGTATCAGCGTGCCGGCGTCGCCTGGCTGTCCTTCCTCCGCGACGCCGAGCTGGGGGCGCTGCTCGCCGACGACATGGGCCTGGGCAAGACGCTGCAGACGCTGTGCGCGATCCGCGGCCGTGCCCTGGTCGTCGCCCCGACCAGCGTGCTCCACAACTGGGCGGCCGAGATCGAGAAATTCCGGCCGGGGCTGTCCGCGGCCATCTACCACGGACCGAACCGATCGCTCGATCGGAACGCGGACGTGGTGCTCACCACCTACGCGATCTTGCGCCTCGACGTCGACGTGCTGTCGGCCGAGCCGTGGGACACCATCGTGCTCGACGAGGCGCAGGCGATCAAGAACCCCGACAGTCAGGTCGCGCGGGCCGCATACCGCCTCTCCGCCAAATTTCGGGTGGCCCTCACCGGGACCCCGGTCGAGAACCGACTCGACGATCTGTGGAGCCAGATCCACTTCCTCAACCGCGGATTGCTCGGGGGCCGCTCCGAATTCGCCGACCGCTACGTCAAGCCCATCGCCGCCGGAGACGAGGGTGCGGCTGCGGCCCTCCGGGAGCGCATCCGCCCCTTCGTGCTTCGTCGGCTCAAGCGCGACGTGGCGCGCGAGCTCCCCCCTCGCACGGACGTCGTGCTCCGCTGCGAGCTCGACGACGTCGAGCGACAGGTCTACGACACCGTACGTGCGGCGACCCAGGCCCAGATCGTCGAACGGCTCTCGTCCGGGTCGGACGTCCTGGCCATGCTCGAGGCGCTGCTCCGGCTGCGGCAGGCCGCCTGCCATCCCGCCTTGCTCCCCGGCCAGGCACGCGAACGCGATCGGCTGTCCTCCAAGATCGCCGTCTTGCTCGAGACGCTCGACGAGGCCCTCGCCGAGGGGCACAAGGCCCTGGTGTTCTCGCAATGGACCGCACTGCTCGACCTCGTCGAGCCTCACCTGACGCGCGCCGGCATCGCGTTCACGCGCCTGGACGGCTCGACCCGCGATCGCACGCGGGTGGTCGAGGCCTTCCAGGATCCTCAGGGGCCCCCGGTGATGCTCATCTCGCTGAAGGCCGGCGGCACCGGCCTCAACCTCACCGCGGCCGATCACGTGTTCCTCCTCGATCCCTGGTGGAACCCCGCGGTCGAGGACCAGGCCGCCGATCGGGCGCATCGGATCGGTCAGGACAAGCCCGTGCTCGTTCATCGCATCATCGCCCGAGACACCGACGAGGAGCGCCTCCTCCCCCTGCAGGCCCTCGCGCGCCAGCTCGCGGACGCGGCGGCCGGTCAGGCCGATCAGGCCACCCGGCTCACCCGCGAAGAGCTCCTCGCCCTCCTGGAGGAGCCCCGGGGGAACCCGATGCGTCGACCCTGTGGGGCGACGCGAGGACGGCCCGCAACGCGGACGAAGGGCGCTCCACCGCGGGTCGTCGTCCTCCCGCTTCGGCGGGCCGGGTCGTCGAGTACCCTGTGGAGCATGCGGCGACCCCGGCTGGTGATCCCCACGAAGCTCCTCGCAACGATGCTGGTCGTCCCGGCGTGTGGTGACGACGGGGGGGACGACACGTCCGCCTCCTCGGCATCCGCGTCCGACACCTCGACCTCCGACGGGTCGGCGTCGGACACCGACAGCTCCAGCGTGCACGAGTGCGCCGACATTACCGACCAGACCGCGTGCGTCGCCGAGACGCGATGGGCGTGCTGGTGGAACGCCAACGACGGCGAGTGCGAGATCGACTGTCCCGCCTACACCGACGAGGCATCCTGCAACGAGCAGATCCTCTGCGCCTGGGACGACAACGCCGGTTGTGTCGGACCGATATGATAGGCATCCCACGATCCCGGTCGGGATCGAAGCGAGCCGAGACCGAGCACCATCGCGCTCGACGACGACGCCCGTCGCGCCACGCGGACACGGACCGCCAGCCTCGACGGCGGTGACGTACCCGTCCGGCTGTGTCCGCCCCCGTGGCGCGAGAAGGCGATGGACCAGCGAGGTACGAGCCCGCGGCGAAAGACCCGGGCATACTCGGCGGCGGCCGCCCGCAACGCCGATCCTCGATGTCCCGCGCCGACCCGCACAGCCCCTCCGATCTCCTCGGTCATCCCAAGGGGCTATACGTCTGCTTCTTCACCGAGATGTGGGAGCGCTTCTCGTTCTACGGGATGAAAGCGCTGCTTCTGCTCTACCTGACCAAGTATCACCTGTTCACCGACGAGGCGGGCTACGATCTCTTGGGGGCGTACGGGGGGCTCGTGTACTGCACGCCGGTGATCGGGGGCCTGCTCGCCGATCGCTGGCTCGGATTGCGCAAGGCCGTGATCTTCGGCGGCGTGATGCTGTGCATCGGCCACCTGGGGATGGCCATCGAGGGCGACGCGGCGTCTCGGGTCGGCGACGCGGTCGTGCGCGACGAAGCCGCGCTGCGGGCCTTCTATCTCTCGTTGGCGTTCATCATCGTCGGCGTCGGCTTCCTCAAGCCCAACATCTCCACGGTGGTCGGCAAGCTGTACCCCGGCGACGATGCGCGCCGCGACTCGGGCTTCAGCCTCTTCTACGCCGGGATCAACCTCGGTGCGCTGTTCGCCTCGCTGGTGTGCGGGTACCTCGGCGAGACGCTCGGGTGGCGCTACGGCTTCGGAGCGGCGGGCATCGGCATGTTGCTGGGGCTGGCGCTGTTCGTGTGGGGCCAGCGCTACCTGGGCGGGCACGGCGAGCCCCCGCGGCCCGAAGCGCTCCGCGAGCGCCTGCTGGGGATCCGTCGGGAGTGGGCCATCTACCTCGGTGCGCTGATCGGGCTCGTGCCCATCGGGGCCCTGTTGTGGGCCGCCGCGAACGGCCGCTTCGCCCTGGCCGGATCGATCTCGCTCGCGCTGCTTTTGATGATGGTGGTGCTGGGCGCCGTGCTCGTGTGGTTCGGCTGGTTCGTGACGACCCAGTGCACCCGCGAGCAACGCCACCAGATGCTGACCTTGATGGCGCTCATCTTCATGGGCCTGGTGTTCTTCACCCTCTACGAGCAGACCTACGGGTCGTGGGTGGCGTTCACCGACCGCGTCCTCACCAAGAACCTGTTCCCATCGTTCGTCCGCGAACGCGAGGCCATCGCCTGGACCGGACGCGCCGGCGCGAACGCCCTGCTCTTTTTCGCCCACGCGCCCTGGTCGACGTTCTCCCTCCTGGTGGCACCGCTGTCGTTCGTCATCGCGGCGCGCCTGTCGGACCGACACCCGGGCTCTTCGGCGCCGCGCATGCTCTTTGTGGGCGCCTCGGGCCTGATGCTCGTGCTGTTGGTCCGCGACCTCTTGGTGCTCCCGCAGACCGCCGGTTCGCTCACCTTCTTGGGCGCGATGTTCATCGTCTTGTTGGCCCCTCTGTTCACCGTCTTGTGGGGCTGGCTCGATCGACGTCGAGCCGACCCCAGCAAGCCGACCAAGAGCGCCTTCGGCCTGTTGTTCGGCAGCCTCTCCTTCGTTCCCCTGGCCCTCGCCGCGCAGGTGGCCGGCGCGACGGGATCGCCGGCCAGCGTGTGGTGGCTCGTCGCCGCCTACTTCTTGCTCGAGGTCGGGGAGATGTGCCTGTCCCCCGTCGGTCTGTCGGCGGTCACCCGCCTCTCTGTCCCTCGCGTCGTCAGCCTGATGATGGGCACGTGGTTTCTCGCCACCGCGTTCTCCGAGACGCTCGCCGCCCTGCTGGGCAAGCTCGCGGCCATCGAGGCCGTCCCCGATGGGGCCCTGCAGATCGCCGAGGTCGCACCCAAGTACGAGGCGCTGTTTTGGCTGCTGACCGTCCTGGGACTTTCGTGCACCGCCCTCGCCTTCCTCGCGGCTCGTCCCCTACGGCGGTGGATGCACGGGGCCACGTAGCCCGCGGTCGTCCTCTTCGGTCGGTCTCGAACGCGCCTACGCCCCGGCGTCGGGCTGGCGGGTCGCCGCCTCTTGCGGGCGGAGGAAGACGGGGCGCATGCGAAACAGCAGAGCCCAACACACGATCGCGGGCGGCAAGCAGAGCTGAGCGCCCCGGGTGAGCCACTGGCCGGCGTCCATCTCCTGGTACTCCTTGGTGAACTCGAAGAAGAACCGCCCCGTGAAGTACAGCGCCAGCAAGATGAGGATGGTCGCGCCCTTCTTCAAGCGCGCGCGACGCTCGTTGAGCCAGATGGACAGACCGATCAGCCCCACGTTCATGGCCGCCTCGTACAGTTGCACCGGATGCCGCGGCTCGGGGAGGCCGGTCCGATCGAAGATGACGCCCCACGGAAGGTCGGTGGGGCGCCCCACGATCTCGGAATTGAAGAAGTTTCCGACCCGAATGAACGGGAACAGCCAGATCGCGGCGAGCATCACCGCGTCGGCGTAGTCGCGGAAGTCGGCCTTCTTGTATCGGGCGTAGGCATAGACGGCGACCAGGATTCCGATGCCGCCCCCGTGGCTGGCCAAGCCCTGCCGGAAATCGAACAGAAGCGACGGATCCCGCAAGACGTCGCCGAAGCGATAGAACACGATGTAACCGAGGTGAGCCCCCACGAAGAGGGCCACCGGCAGGATGAACGACAGGTTCGACGCGTCGTCCTCCGGCAGCCCCCGCTGCTTGAACCGCTCGTGCCCCATCCAAATGGTGACCAGAAGACCCAGCGTGAACAAAAAGCCGTACCAGTGGACGGCGAGCGGTCCGATGACGAACAGCAGCGGATCGGGGTTCCAGTGCACGGGTGGGCCGACGTTGGCGCGCGCCCGCGGGCGCTGTCAACGGCGACGGCTCCGCCCGCGACGCAGCCGACCACGAAGCGTCGTGCCGGCACCGAGCTCGATCGCGGCCCCCGACGAAAAAGCGCTGCAATTTCGGGCACCAGCGCGACGGCGGACGAGCCCGCCATCGGACGTCACCAGGACTCGGTGCGCCCCCCTGCTACAAACCCGACACTGCATGGACGTCGTCAACTCGTACGCCGCGCTGCCGGACCGCTTCTTTTGCCGCGTCGAACCGGTCTCCGTTCGCCATCCGCGGCTGATGCTGTGGAACGCCGAGCTGGCCGAGCAGCTTCGACTCCCCGGCGACCTGACCGAGGATCCCGATCGCCTCGCCGCCGTCTTCTCGGGCAACGAGAGGCTCCCCGGCTCCGATCCGCTGGCCATGGCCTACGCCGGGCACCAGTTCGGCAACTTCGTCCCTCGGCTCGGGGACGGCCGCGCACACCTCATCGCGGAGCTGTGCGACGTCGAGGGCATCGGACGCGACCTTCAGCTCAAGGGTTCGGGTCCCACGCCGTTCTCGCGAGGAGGCGACGGCCGCTGCGCCCTCGGCCCCGCGCTGCGCGAGTACATCATGAGCGAAGCCATGCACGCGCTGGGGATCCCCACGACGCGATGCCTGGCGGTGGTCGCGACCGGCGAGCCGGTCATGCGCGAGCGTGTGCTTCCCGGCGCCGTGGTGACCCGCGTCGCCTCCAGCCACCTGCGGGTCGGCACGTTCCAGTACTTCGCGGCGCGCGGGGACGAGGCCGGGGTGCGCACCCTGGCGGACTACGCCATCGGCAGGCTCTACCCGGACCTGCAAGGCACCGACGACCGCTACCACGCCTTGCTGGAGCGGGTGATCGACGCCCAGGTACGCCTGGTGACGGAGTGGATGCGCGTCGGTTTCGTCCACGGCGTCATGAACACCGACAACACGTCGATCTCGGGTGAGACCATCGACTACGGCCCGTGTGCCATGATGAGCATCTACGATCCGGCGACCGTCTTCAGCTCCATCGATCGCTGGGGCCGATATGCCTTCGGACGCCAACCCGCCATCATCGCCTGGAACATGGCCAGGCTGGCCGAGACGGTGCTGCCGATGCTCGATCCCGATCCCGCACGCGCGACGCAGCGGGCTCAGGCGCTCGTGTCCGCGATGCCCGAGCGCCTGGAGAACGCCTGGACCGCGATGATGTCCCGCAAGCTCGGGCTGTCGGGCACCCCGAGCCGAGAGGACGCCGCGCTCGTCGCGGAGCTGTGCGACCGCATGCGCACGAACCGGATGGACTACACCATCACCTTCGACCGGCTGACGCGTTCGCTCGACTCCGACGACGCGCTGGGACGCCTGCGCGACGAGGTGGGACAGGACTGGGTCGAGGCCTGGAGTCGGCGTCTCGGTTCGGCGGATACCGAGGTGCGGGCCTCGATGCGCCGGCACAATCCCGTGGTCATCCCGCGCAACCATCACGTGGAGCGGGTGCTCGCGCACGCGACCGAAACCCTGGACGTCGCGCCGGTCGAGGCCTTCCTGAAGGTGCTCCGCTCCCCGTATGCGCTCCTGCCCGAGACCGCCGCGTACCAGGATTCTCCCCCGGACGGCGACGCGGGTTACGTCACGTTCTGCGGCACCTGAACGGTCGCGGTGACCGGGCTCTCCTGCCGACGACGGACGGCCCGGCGTCGCGATGCTGCCCGCGGCTCATTCGCAGGTGCACGACCAACTCTCGGGGAGCAGGGGGCACATGGTGGCTGCGATCAAGCGGTGGCCTTCGGCGTTCGGGTGGATGTGATCGAAGCTGCGGAGCTCGGCGCGCAGGTACCAGCGGGGCAGCTCGGCGGCCATCGAGGCATCGAGCTCGAGCGCGGTGACGCGGGCGACCTCGTCCAGATCCGCGTGCTGGCGCTGCCAGGTTCGATCCTTGCGCAAGGCCTCGCGCATCGCCTCCCGGTCGCGCAAGGTCGCGTTCTTGTCCCGGAGGTCCGAGTCGTAGAGATCCACGGCGATGTCGGCCAGCTCTTCGGGCAGCCATGGCGCGTCGGCGCCTCCGGGTCGCCGCTCCGCCCAACTGCCGAGGGCATTGCGGGGCGAGGACCGACCCATGATGAAGTCCGTCACGGCCTGCGTGGCCTTGCGGTACTTCAACCCATCGATGCCTCGAAATCGCCGGTCGCTCTCGTCGCCCCAGGGGGTGGGACTCAGCGCCACGACCTTGAAGCCGGCCGCGTGCGCCTTCACGAACAGGTTGCGGATGTGCTTGTTGGTCGTCAGCGGGCTGCCGATGCTGTTGAGCCCACCACCGAACATCAACCAGTGCTCGGTGCCTTCCGCATGAGGGTCGACCCGTCGGTTGGCCAGGACCTGCTCCTCGAAGCGCCGCTTGAGCGCCCACGCCCCCAGGCCGACCTTGGAGAGGTTCTTCACCTCGACGTTGCGACACAGACGCTCCACCTCGGCGGCGTAGGGCTGTCGCTGCCACGCGCCGATCGACCCCGCCACGACGACGACCTTGACCGGGCGATCGTCCCGCTTGAACCGCCACGTCGGCGGCCCCTCGCGCTGGTCGGAACCGTCGCCTCCGTCTCCTGCCGGCTGGGCAACCGTGAAGAGCGCGGCGACGATCGCGAGGGTGAGCATCGGCATGGCCATCAGACGCCGGGTCCGGAGAGCTTATTGCACCACGGTGAACGGATGCGCCGCCAACTCCACGCCGTCCTCGGAGAGGATCCGCACCGTCCACGTGCCGACGTACTCGCCGCGCAGCATCAGATAGGCACGCGTGCGGTAGGCGTGCGCCGGCGGAACGACGAGCTTTCCTCGCCGAACCGTCCCGCCGTCTTTTTGCCACAGCACGACCAGCTCTTCCTTTTGACGGTGGTGCACCACGCGGACGCACACGTTGACGCGATCCCCCTCGGCGATCGAAAACTGCTCGCCGATCCGGTCGCACTCCCCCTTGCTGTACCCCGCGCCGACCTGGATGTCGTCCACGTGGATCCCGCTCTTGCCGATCCCGCCGATGGGCGCCTTGTCGGCCGCACTCACCGGAATCTTGCGGAAGACCTCGGCCACCTCGGGGGGCGTCCCCGGCGGAGGCTCGCGCGGATCGGTCGAGCGCGCCCGGGTCGGAGGCGTAGATGCGGGCGCTTTGGCCTCCTGGTCGGGCTGGGATTCATCCTCGACCGGGGCGGCCTCGGCCGCGTCCTCGGGCTGCGGCCGGGCTCCGTCTCCGCTCGGCGATGCATCGTTTCCGTCGACCGGGTCGACCGCGGGCGCATCGGGTGATCCGTCGACGCGTTCACGCGAGGCCGGCACGCCCGAGGTCCGTTCGCGCGGTGCATCGTCGCGCTCGGCACGGGTGACGGCAGGGCCGGGCGCGGGATCGCGTTTCGGGTCCTCGCGCTGAACGTAGCTGTAGAGCGCCGCACCACCGATCAGCGCGACCGCGCCCCACAGCCAGGCCTGCCCCGAGCCACCGACCTTTCGCGCGGGAGCCACGGAAATCGGTGCATCGTCGAAGGCGGCGATCGGTCGCGCTCGCGGCGACTCTCGCTCGGCCGCGGGCTTCGACGCGCGGGCCTCGTCCTCGCCCCCTTGCGCCTCGCCGGGCGCGGGCTCGTCGGACGCGGACCCCTTCGCCTGGACGGTCGCCCCCGCGTCGGACATCGCTCCGTCCTTCGTCTCGGCGTCCTTCGAGGCCGCCCCCACGTCCGCCTGGACGTTCTCTCCCTTGGCTTCGGCGCTCTCGCCCTTCGCTTCCGCGCCCTCCCCCTTCGCCTCCGCGTCTCCTCCCTTCGCCTCCGCGTCTCCTCCCTTCGCCTCCGCGTCTCCTCCCTTCGCCTCGGCGACCTCGCTCCTCGCTTCCGCGCCTTCCCCCTTCGCCTCCGCGACCTCGCTCCTCGCTTCCGCGACTCCGCTCTTCGCCTCGGTGGCCTCTTTCGTCGCCTCCCCGCCTTCCCCCTTCGCTTCGGCGTCTCCTCCCTTCGCTTCCGCGCTCTCGCTCCTCGCTTCCGCGACCTCTCCCTTCGTCTCGGCGCCTTCCCCCTTCGCCTCGGTGACCTCGCTCCTCGCTTCCGCGTCTCCTCCCTTCGTCTCGGCGACCTCGCCCTTCGCTTCGGCGTCTCCTCCCTTCGCTTCCGCGCTCTCGCTCCTCGCTTCCGCGAC
>CAZYSW010000105.1:0-2427 GCA_964650105.1 uncultured Nannocystaceae bacterium | reverse complement strand
TCGCTTCCGCGACCTCTCCCTTCGTCTCGGCGTCTCCGCCCTTCGCCTCCGCGACCTCGCTCCTCGCTTCCGCGACCTCTCCCTTCGTCTCGGCGTCTCCGCCCTTCGCCTCCGCGACCTCGCTCCTCGCTTCCGCGCCTTCCTCCTGCGTCTCGGCGACCTCGTTCCTCGCTTCCGCGCCTTCCCCCTTCGCCTCGGCGCTCTCGTTCGTTTCCGCCCCCTCGTCCTTCGCTTGGGCGCCTTCGTCCTCTCCCTTCGCCTCGGCGGACTCGCGCCGCAATCCCGGGTCTTCGCCGGTCGCTGCCGTGCCGTGGCCCTTCCCTTCGTCGGCGGCGGCGTCGGGGCTCGCAGGGGCGCCGGGCGCCGCAACGCCGCTCGGAACCGGCGACGCCAGCGGTCGAGCCGGCTCGAACCCGCTCGCCGCCTCCAGCGCGCCCATCAACGACGCCATCTCCTGCTCGGCCTCCGCGAGGCGCGGGCTGGCTTCCCAGGCGCTCCTGGTCGTCGGACGCACCGCGCTGACCGGCGAAGGCAACGGATCGTCGACGGGCTGGAACTTCCCCGACTGCGACGCCGCCTCCTCCATCACGCGGGCCATCTCCCGCTCGGGGTCGTTGTCGCGCCTGCGCGTCGCGGGCACTGGACCCGACGGGCTCTCCCGCTTCGCTGTCTCTGCCGACGCCCCCTCGTCCTCCGGCGGTTCACCGGCGCTCCGCGTCATGTCCGCAATCGTGGCTGGAACGATCACGAACCGCAAGCATCCGCGCCACGCGCTTGCTCAGAATGCGCTCGCGGTCTACTTCTAGGCCGATGCTCGCGTTCTCGCGGACCGCTTCACTCGCTGTGCTGCTCGGCCTTCTGGGAGCCGCCTCGTCGGCATGCGACCCCAACCTGCCACCCGACACGGAAGTGATCACCGAAGCACGACCGCGCATCCGCGTTCCCGATCCCGTTCCTCCCGCGGGGGAGAACGAATCGCGAAACCTGCTTCAGGAGTACGTCGGGCGTGAGCGCATCAAGCCCGACGAGCCGCCCACCTGGGATCTTCCCTTCAAGTCCAAGCGCGTGGTCGTGGCCCTGCTCATCACCGCGGCCCACGACCGCCTCGAGGAGCTCCCGCTCATCCTGGCCCCCGATGCGCGCTGGGGCCTGCCCGACTCCCGCATGTTTCATGCGCGACCGATCTTCGACGGAGACGATGGCGAGCGCTTCTTCCAGGCGTTTCGCAAGGCGGCGAGTCGTCTCCCGCACGATGCGAAGTGGCCCCCGCTCGTGCTCCCGCCCGGCATGAGCGAAGCGGTGCGCAGCGGGGCGGAGCCGATGTGGATGGTGACCGCGTCCGACGACGAGCGCATCTACTTCCGCATCGTGTTTCGCGACGGCCGGGCCTGGATCGACTACGTCGGGTTCTTCGAGGAGCTCCCCGACGGCCCGATTCGGCTGGTCGGACAGGGGCACCCGCCTCCGCTCACCCCCCCGATTCGCGCGTCCGACGGCCGCATTCATATGCCGCAAAACCGCCCCCCGCAGGGGCCCCCTCCGGTGCGCGCCCCGGCGGCGCCCGGCCCCGAGGCGCCTCCTCCGAAACGGCCCGCTCCGACCCCACCCGCTAGCGAGTGACGAGCTGCTCCACCGCGCGTCGAAAGGGCGACCACACGTGGCGCTGCAAGAAGGCGCCCGCGGGCAAACGCCCGTCGATCACCGCCTGATAGTCCTCTTCTTGCCGCTGCACTCGCGCCTCGACGGCCATCGCCTCCGCGTCCGGGCCGTGGGGATGCTCGGGATGACGGACCGCGAACAACGCCGGCACGCCGCGCCCCTGCGCGATCCACCGAAAGTGCCAGTCCGCCAAGAACCCGCGCAGGCGCACCAGGTCGACGCTCCCCGCCCAGCCGTCTCGTCCCAGCTCGAGGCGCACGAACGCATCGAGGCCCTGGAGCGCGTACGCCTCCGAGCCCTCGTCGCCCCGAACCGCCGCGTCCAGATCGGAGAGCTCCAAACGCAGGTATCCGTCTCGATCGGTCCTCGAGCTGCCGACGGGGTGACGTCGCCCCTGGGGGTCGACGGCGTGGATGGTGACGACCCCGCGATAGGGCGACACCCGGCAGCCGGCATCGCGCGCGTCGATGGCATCGAGCACGTCGTCTCGGCGACGCAGGGGCCAGCGTCGACAGCTCCGACCCACGCCGAGGCGAAACCGCATCCCGACGAGGTCGACGTGCCGGTGCTCGACGATGCCGAATCGCTGTCGCGCGACCGACAGCGCGCGAGCGATCTCGCGCCGCGTGCGATCACACCCCGTACCCTCCCGCGGCCGCCCCTCGCGGAGCTCCGCCTCGACGAGCTCGACGCAGGACCCTGGTGGGTGCTCGGCCAGCACCTGCACGAGGATGGCTCGGTCCACCTCGGCAGCCCGCGGCTCCCGGT
>CAZYSW010000104.1:0-14271 GCA_964650105.1 uncultured Nannocystaceae bacterium | reverse complement strand
ATTGCAGAAGACATGCAGAAGACAGCCGCAATTTCCCCGTACGACCACGAAATCGAAGAGATACGGACCCCCTTGCGGTCATGGACGTGGTCGTCGTCGCAGCCGTGGGAGGTGTGAACGCGTGCGGTCAGCCCGGGTTCGGGTCCGGGGTTGTCGGGGGCTGGAGGCGGGTGAGCAGGTGGGGGTGGATGCCGAGGGTGGCGCAGTGGTCGGACAGCCAGGCGAGGGCGTGGGCGGGTCGGGGTGGCCCGGGGCGACGGTGGGCGCGGATGAGGAGGTTCTTGGGGGTGTGGGTGGCGGCCACGAACTCGAGGACGTCGACCTTGTAGCCCCAACGATCGAGGAGCTCGATGCGCAGCGCGTCGGTCACCAGCGCGGCGTACTCCTGGCGGAGCAGGCCCTCGCGCAGCATCACGCCCAGCGGTGCGGCGGGCCCTCGGCGGGGGAGTTGGGCGGCCAACTCGTGCTGGCAGCACGGCGCCACGAACAGGGCGGGCGCGTCCAGGCGCAGCGCCAGGGCGATGGCGTCGTCGGTGGCGGTGTCGCAGGCGTGGAGCGCCACGACGAGATCCGGTGGGCCGCCGAGCACGTCGGGGGGCACCGCGTCGATGCTCGCCCGCGTAAAGCCGAGCTCGTCGTAGCCGAGCGCAGCGGCGCGACGACGGCTGCGTTCCACCACGTCGTCGCGGACGTCGACGCCGTGCAGGCGGGCCGCGATGCCCTCTTGCCGCAGGGCATGGGCGAGGACGAAGGTCAGATAGCTGTTGCCGCAGGCGAGATCGAGGATGCGCAGCGGCGCGTCGGGGGTCGGGGTCCGGGCTGCGACCAGCCGCTGCCACGTCGGTCGGCACAGCTCGACCAGGTGGTTGACCTGCTTGTATTTCTTGGCGTGGCGAGCCGAGATCGATCCGTCCGGGTTCATGATCCCGATCGCGCGGAGCAAGTCGGCGCTGCGATCGGGGCGCAAGGGGCGATCCTTGCCGCCCATCACCTTGTGAACGGTCGCCTCGTCGAGCACCTGCACCTTTGCCTTGCCGTGACGCGCGTCGATCCGGACCCGGGTCCTGGCGTCGAGCACGTAGGTGTGCTTGACCCGACCCTGGCGCGCGGCGGCTTCGGCTCGATCGAGCAGCGCGTCGAGGGTCGCCTCGTCGGGTGCCCGGCCGGCGCCGGGGCCCTCCACGGTCTCGGCCGCCTCGGGGTCGTCGTCGCCCGGTCGCGCGAACACGGCACGATCCCAGCCGCCTTTCAGGTGGCGACGCACCGTCTTGCGCAGCCGCGCCAGCGCGGGTCCGGTGACCGGCATGGCCGGTACTTAGCACCACGGCAGCGCCCCCGCGAACGGGTCGATCGTGGTGGCATCCCGCTCGCGCGATCGCTCCGCGTGCACCGAGCCGTCCTCGTCTCGGTCGCGTGTCACCCGTGGGTCGCGGAACGGCGCGTCGTCGGGCCGAAGCCGGGCCGCACGGGGGTGGACGCGAGCCCCCGCGCTTCGGCCCCGGCCGTGCGAGCCTCGTGACCGGGGGCGAGTCGACGAAACGCCGCGCTCGAAAACGGCGTCGACCCGGGCGCGGGGGCGATCGCGTCGCCGCGTGTCGAGTCGCCGCGTTCGTACGGGGGCGCGACGACGGCCCCGCCCCGGGGCGCCGGCCGTCGCTGGGCCGATCGCCTTCGACGGGCGGCGTCGGCGCGGCACGCCGCGCGGGCGCGGTGCGACGGTCCTCGGCGCGCGACGGGGGGTCGGCGGTGGCGGGCGTGTCCGAGCTGCGCCATAGTCCGCGCCGTGCCACGCGCGCAAGCCCTGCTCTTGGAGAAGGTCCACCCGACCGCCGAAGAAACCCTTCACGACGAGGACATCGGGGTTCGTCGCGTCGACAAGGGGCTGAACGAGGACGAGCTCATCGAGGCCTTGCGGGCGCTCCCCCCCGGGCCGGCGATGGTGGGCATCCGCAGCAAGACGCACATCACGGCGCGCGTGCTGGATGCCGTTCCGGACCTGATGGCGGTGGGCGCCTTCTGCATCGGGACCGACCAGATCGATCTGGAGTCGGCGCGCCACCACGGAGTGGCGGTGTTCAACGCCCCGTTCAGCAGCACCCGCAGCGTGGCCGAGATGGTGCTTGCCGAGATCGTCATGCTGTCGCGCCAGATCTTCCCGCGCAGCCGCGCCGCCCACGAGGGGCGGTGGACCAAGACGGCCGCCGGGGCGCACGAGGTGCGGGGCAAGACCCTCGGGATCGTCGGCTACGGCCACATCGGCACGCAGCTCAGCGTTCTCGCCGAGGCGTTGGGCATGCACGTGTTGTTCTTCGACATCGTCAAGAAGCTGCCGTTGGGCAACGCCCGACCGGCCGCTTCGCTCGAGGAGCTGCTGTCGAGCAGCGACTTCGTCAGCCTCCACGTGCCCGACACCGAGCTGACGCGGGGGATGATCGGCGCCCGGGAGCTCGCGTCCATGCGACGCGGGTCGTACCTCATCAACGCCAGCCGGGGCAGCGTCGTGGACATCCCCGCGCTGCGGGACGCGATCGTGAGCGGCCGGCTCGCGGGTGCGGCAGTGGACGTGTTCCCGCGCGAGCCGGCCAAGGAGGGGGACCCGTTCGAGAGCGAGCTGCAGGGTCTCGACACCGTGATCCTCACCCCGCACATCGGCGGGAGCACGCAAGAGGCCCAGGCGAACATCGGCATCGAGGTCGCACACGCGCTCGCCCGCTTCTTGCACACCGGGAGCACCAGCGGGTGCGTCAGTTTGCCGGCGCTCGATCACCCGCTGCCGCCGGAGGTCGACGGCACCATGCCCAGCCGCATCGTCAACGTGCACCGCAACGTGCCCGGGGTGCTGTCGCGGATCAACCAGGTCATCGCCGAGTCGGGCGTCAACATCGTGGGGCAGGCCCTGCAGACGCGCGCCGACGTGGGCCTGTTGTTCATCGACCTTCCGCTGCACCCCGACGACGTCAAGGGGCAGCAGCTCTGCGACGCGATCTCTGCCCTCGACACCAGCTTGCGCACCCGCATCATCGCCCGCTGACCCGCGGCGGCCAGGCGCGCGCTGCAAAGGCGAGGGCGAGCTCGACGATCTGGAGCGGGCTCCCCAGGCGCGCCGGCGGCCCCCATGCCCCACCGCCGCCCCGTGCGTGGAGGCCGTTTCCCGGCGCTCACTTGCGGTGTACGAGCGCGTAGACGGCCGGGACCAGGAGCAGGGTGATGAGCGTGGACGCGGTGAGGCCCCCCAAGACGGCGCGGGCCAACGGCGCTTGTGCATCCGCCCCCTCGCCGAAGCCCAGCGCCAGCGGAAGCAGGCCGAGCATCGTCGTCAGGGTGGTCATGAGGATCGGCCGCAGGCGCCGACGACCCGCCTCGGCCACGGCCGCCCGGGCATGCATGCCCTCCAACCGGAGCTGCCGCGCCTGATCGACCAGCAAGATCGCGTTGTTGACGACGATCCCGCCCAACATGATGCACCCGATGAACGACTGGACGTTGAGCGTGGTGTGGGTCGCGGCCAGCGTGATCAGCACGCCGACGGCCGCCACGGGGACCGACAACATCACCACCAGCGGATCGAGCAGCGACTCGTACTGGGCGGCCAGGACCATGTAGACGAGCGCCAGCGACAGGATCAGGGAGACCAGGAGCTCGTCGAAGGCCTTGCGCTGCTCCTCGAAGTTGCCCGCGACCACCAGGTCGTATCCGACCGGTCGGGCGATGTCGCGCAAGCGGTCCTCGATATCCGCGGCCACCGAGCCCATGTCGCGACCGGCGACGTTGGCGTTCACCTTCACGATGCGCTGCTGATCCTCCCGCTCGATCACCATGGGACCGTAGCCGGCCTCGTTGGCCACCACGTTGCGCAGGGCGATCGCCTCGCCGTCGGCGTTGGTGATCGTCATGTCCAGGATCTCGTCGAGCGGCAGGTTCTCGGCGTCGGCGAGCTGGACCAGGATTCGATACGAGTTGCCGCGCACCCGATACTCGCCGGCCGGCGATCCGGCGATGGCGGTCTCGATGGCCCGCGCCACGTCGGCCGGGGAGAGCTTCAGATCGGCGGCCTTGTCACGGTCGATGCGGATCTCCCGCTGGGGGACGCCCGCCTCCCGGCTCACCTTGACGTCGGTGATGCCCGGCACGGTCTCGATGGTGCGGGCCACGACCTGCGCGAGCTCGCCCAGCACCTCCAGATCGAACCCCCGCACCTCCACCGAGATCCCCTCCTCGGTGCCCAGCACGCGCTCGAGCAGGAACTGACCCTGCGGGGCGCGGGTCCGAACGATCATGCCGGGGATCTTCGACGCCAGGTGCTCGCGCAAGGCGTCGGCGATCTCCACGTTCGAGCGCTCGCGCTCGGTCGCCGGAACCAGCGTGATCCGGATCTCGCCCTTGAACGATTCGTCGGCGCTGCGACCCGCCGCTGCGACGCTGACGACGGACGACACCGCCTCCGGCACGGCGGGGTAGACCAGCACCTCCAGCTTGCGCGTCTGCGCGTCGATCACCCCCAGCCGCGTCCCCACCGGCATCTCGCCGGTGACCCGCACCTCGCCCTCGTCGCTGGGCGGCATGAACTCGGTCCCCACCAGCCCGGCCAAGGGCAGGGTGCCGCCCAGGGCCGCCGCTGCCAGCACCACCGTGGACACGCGATGCCGCAGCGCCCCGTCCAGCAAGGCGCGATAGAACCGGCCGAGCCGACCGGTGGGGGGCTCGGCCGCGCGGCGCATCCCTTCCCTCGACGCGTCCGGGCGCGTGGGCACCCCGCGCAAGAGCCTGGCCGCCAACGTCGGCACGACGCTCAGCGAGACCACCAACGAGCAGCTCAGCGAGAACACGATCACGATCGCGAGGTCCTGGAACAGCACGCCCGACACCCCGCGCACGAACACCAGGGGAAGGAAGATGACCAGCGTGGTGATGGTGCTCGCCACAATCGCGGGCCCCACCTCGCGGGCGCCGGCGATGGCCGCCTCTCGGGCCGACTCGCCCAGCTCCTGGCGCCGGCGGAAGATGTTCTCCAGCACCACGATGGAGTTGTCGACCATCATCCCCACGCCGAGCGCCAGGCCGCCCAACGTCATGAGGTTGAGGGTCAACCCCGTGAAGTACACCAGTCCGATGGTGGCGACGAGCGAGATCGGAATCGCGGTGGCGATGATCATCGTGCTGCGGACGTTGCCAAGAAACAGCAGCAGCACCGCGACGGCCAGTACGCCGCCGTAGAGCACCGATTGCGCGACGTTGGCGATGGACCGCTCGATGAAGTTGCCCTGGTTGATGACCGGCACGACCCGGATCTGGGGGAAGTCGGCGTTGACGGCCTCGACCTCCGCCAGGATCGCCTCGGCCACCTCGACGGTGTTCGCATCGGACTGTTTGCGGATGCCGATCCGGAGCCCGGGCTCGCCGTTGACCCTGGCGATCCGCTCTCGCCGCTGATAGGTGTCACGCACCGTTGCGATGTGGCGCACCCGCACCGGCGCCCCCTGGCGCATGGTCACCACGGTGTCGCGGATCTCCTCCAGGTCGGCGAACTGCGCGGGCGCACGCAGGGTCACCGTGGTCTGGCCCTCGTCGATCTTGCCCGCCGGCAGGTCCAGATTCGCGTTGCGGATCGCGTCCAGCACGTCATCGAGCGGCAGCCCCAGCGCCCGGATCCGCGAAGGGTCGAGCTCCACCCTGACCTCGCGCTCGTACTCGCCCCAGGGGTCGACCTGCGCCACGCCGGGAATCTGCGCGAAGCGATAGCGGATCTGCTCGTCGACCAGCGTCGTGAGCTCGACCGGATCGAGATGGCTGGAGATCCCCAAGACCACCACCGGGAACGTCGCGATGTCGAACTTGTTCACCCGCGGCCGGATGATCTCCTCGGGGAGCTCGTTGATCTCGTCCTCGATCTTGTTGTGCACGTCGATGGCCGCGGTGTCGACGTCCGTGCCCCACGTGAAGGTGATCTTCACGTCGCTGCGGCCCTCCGAAGAGGTCGACGACAGGTCCTGCACGCCGGGGACCGTCGCGACGATCTCCTCGATGATCTGCGTGACCCGCAGCTCCATCACCTCGGGGCTCGCCCCCAGGTACTCGGTCTGGACGGTCACCGTGGGGAGCTCCACGTCGGGCAAGAGGTCGATCTGCACCCGACGGAGCGACACCAGCCCCAACACCACGACGATGAGCGTGACCATCGCCGTGAACACCGGCCGCTGGACGCTCAGGCGAGCCAGGCTCACGACTCGACCTCGTCGGGAATCACGATCTCCGAGCCGTCGTCGAGCTGCTGCTGGCCCAGGGTGACCACGCGGCCCGCGATGCCCTCGCCGATGACGCGTGCCCAGCCTTCGGACTCGAAGTCGACGTCCACGGTGCGTCGCTCGACGTGCTTGCCGTCCTCCGAGACGACGAACACCACCTTCTGGTCGTCCCGATCGACCAGCGCGTCGCGGGGGACCGCGATCGCGTCCTCGACGTGCTCGAGCACCGTGTGCGCGCGCACGAACATGCCCGGCTTGAGCCGCCCGTCGCCGTTGTCCACCGAAAGCTCGACCCGAGCCTGCCGCGACTCCACCCGAAAGACCGGGGCCATCCGCGACACGGTGCCGGAGAAGGTCTCACCGGGATACGCGTCGGTCTCCACCGCGACCGGCTGCCCGATCCGCAGGTTCGCGTAGTCCTTCTCGGTCACGTACACGACCACGATCGCCGGGTCGAGCTCGACGATCGACAAAAGCGGCGTGTTGGCGGTCACCGTGGCGCCCTCGTCCACGTACCGCGCCGCGACCACGCGCGTGTCGTCGCCCTCGCTCCAGTCCGCGGTGACCTTCGTGTAGCGCTCGCGCACCGACGCGGCTTGCAGCGCGGCCTGGGCACGTTTGGTCTGCGACACCGCCACGGCCACCGCCGCCTCCGCCTCCAGCTTGGCCGCGCGCGCCGTGTCGAGCTCCTGCTCGGAGGAGATCGAGCGGCCGTACAGCCCCTCTACGCGCTGGAAGGCTCGCCGGGCGATCTCCAGCGCCTTTTCGGCCGCGGCCTTCTGTGCGGTGGCCACCGCCAGCTCGGCGCGGGCCTGCGCGACGGCTTGCCGATACTCCTCGTCGTCGAGCTCGGCGACGAGCTGCCCCCGCGTCACCACGTCACCGAGGTCGACGGCGATCCGCTCGACGCGTCCACCCACCTTGGCGGCCACGTCGACCGAGGCCGCCGCCTCCAGGGTGCCGGTGAAGACGCGCCGTCGCTCCATGGGGCCGCGTCGCACCTCGGTGACCTCGACCGGCACGGGCCCGTCGTGCCGCGCGTTCGCGGTGGAGCCGGCCTCGCGCTTCACCAGTCCGGTCACCAACCACCCCGAGCCGAGCAACCCGACGCTCAGCACGGCACACAGCGCCATCCAACCGACCTTGCGTCGTGCGTGGTCTCCGGTCGTCGACACGCGGGGGGGAGTATATGCACGCGAGCGGGTGGCGCCGCCGCGAGCACAGCGCTCGGGGCCTCTGCGCCCCGATGCGGTGCGCTGCGCGGCCTCGTGAGGATCGCGTCACGCCCGATGCGACCGGGCTCGACACCAGCCGCGTATCGCACGCGTCCGGCTGCTCGGGCGCCCGACGATGCGTCGTCGTCCACGGTCGCCGCGCCCCGTCTCGGGCGCAGGCGGCCGTGCCCGCTCACGCGAGCGCACGCTCGAGTCAAGGCGATCGCCGCTCGTACGCGCGAGCTCACTCCACGCTGACCGAGTAGCCGCGCGCACCCATGCAGGCCGCGAACGCCCGAGCATAGCCCTCGCGGCTCTGCTCGTACTTGTACGCCCCGCCGCCCGCACCTCCGCCGACGCCGCCGAGGATCGCCCCGGCGGCGGCGCCCGTCCCCGCGCTTCCGGTCAAGGCCCCGACGGCCGCACCGGTCAGCGCTCCGCCGGCCGCACCCGCCAGTGCGCCGACGCCCGTACCCACCGCGACGTCGCGCTCGGGTCGGTAGTTGGAGGCCTGCGCCGCCCACTGCTCGCAGATGGCCTGGTCTTCGGCCTGCTGCGCCGGCGTTTGGTTCTCCATCGGGTACGCGAAGACCCGCGTGCTCGGCGAGCGCGAGCAACCCCAGCCGAGCGTCATGGCCACGATGCCGACCAAGGTCACCGCCGTGCCGGAGCGGGAGAGCACCATCTCCGACCTCCTACGCACCGATCTCCGGTGCGCAAGCGGTCGTCGTACGGCGGCGCATGGGCGCGCCACACCGCGCGCGCTCCGATTCAGAAGCGGAAGCGGAGCCCGCCGGTCCAGCCGTAGCGCGTGCGGGCCACGACCGGGAACATCTGCCGCTCCTGCATCGCCTCGTCGAAGGCACGCCGACGCTTGATCCCCTTGGCCAGCAGCGGAATGCCCACGCCCAGGGCCGCCCCCCCGATCACGAGCAGCGGGACGTGAATCGAGTCGCACGACGGGCACACCCCGAGCAGCACCAGGCCGGACACGAAGCATGCCGAAAGAAGATCCGCAGCGGAGCCTGCGGGCGGAGCGGACCACGACCCGAGACCACCCCGACCTGGTCGCCGCGGGTGCCCGACCAGACCGGCCGCTCCGAAGCCTTGCGAAGCGCATCGACGTCCGGCGGTCCGACGTCCTCCACGCGGGCGCGGAACCGCAGGTCCAGCCCTACCGGGTCCCCGTCGGCCATCCGCATCACGACATCACGTCCTCGCGCCTTCGAGTGCCGTTCGTCGCCCATGCGGTGGGCCGAGACGGCCCCCTGAACCCACCCCACTACGGGGCATCCGGCGACTTGGTTTCGATGCTGTACGCGCGCCAGGGCGTCGGCGTCATCACGGCGTTCTTGGCCCGCCACAAAAAGAACGCGCCCGCGTAGCTCTCGGTGCCGCTGTGATTCCCGGGAGCGCCGACGACGATGTCTGCCCCGACACGATCGAAGTGACCGATGGCGATGGACTGGCCATAACGCTCGCCGTTGCCGTCGTTCCATCCTCCGGTGCTCTGGCCGAACCCGTACATCGCTCCGAAACCGCTCTGGTAGCCACCATACGCGTAGACCCAACCGGGCGTCGCGTTGCCCACGGCCTCACCCGGGGCGCCGACGAGCAGATCCGTCACGCCGTCGCCGTTCACGTCCCCGAACGCCAGACTGGTGCCGAACGCATCACCGGGCTCGTCGACTCCGATTCCCGCTTGCGTGAGGATGACCTCGCGTGCCCAGCACTGATTGCCGGGCCGACTGAACACGTCGACACGGCCCGTTCCCGAGTCTTCTCCCGGCGATCCCACCGCGATGACAGCCTTGCCGGACCGGACATCGGCAGCCACCGAGGCCCCGAACCGATCGCCGGATTCCAGCGGGGACGGCCCGTAGATGATGCCCCCCGAGCACGACTCGGTCGTCCATTGACTGAGCGTTTGCTGCACGGCGAGCGTCGAACCACTTCTCCGCATCACGTAGACCCGGCCAGTGTTGGAGTGGCTCCCCGGGGCGCCGACGATCACCTCTCGGCCCACACCGGCGATCCACCGGCCCTTGGCGATCGAAAACCCCGCCTCGGCTCCGTCGCGGCAGGACCCGCCGGTCGGTGACCACCGCATCTTGAAATGCGACGCGTTGTTGAGATCGTAGACGTACACGCCCCCGCACTTCGGCTGACCGAAGTCCGCCATGTCGCCCGGCGCTCCCACCAGGAGCTCGTCCTTGCCGTCGTCGTCGACGTCCGCGAAGCCGACCGCGAGGCCATAGGAGGCATTGGCCACCGGAAGCCCGCCGGCGCCCAGTGTCGCCACGATCCGCTCCCGCGCAACGAGTCCCAAAGCGGATCCTTCCCACAGGTACACCGCCCCCGTGCCGGCCTCGTTGGGCGCCCCGATGGCCAGGTCGTCGAATCCGTCATCGTTGAAGTCACCCACCGCCGCACTGGCACCGAAGTACGCATAGGGCGAAACGTCGTCGCTGACCTCGTGCGGCGTGAGCACCTTCCAGGGAACCAGCCCCGGCTCGCCGCTGCTCCAGGTGTTGCTGTCGTTGCCGTAGATCCCCATGTAGACGAACGCTTGCCCGTAGCCGCCGTCCTTGAACGGAGCCGTGGAGACGAGGTCGTCCTGACCGTCGCCATTGAAATCGCCGACGGCGGTCGCATAGCCCATGTAGTCGAAGTCGTGGGTGTGCGAGAAGTAGAAGGCGCCGTAGGCTCGGTAGATCCCCTGCTGATCGAATGCCGACATGTAGCAGTCGACCGGGCCATTGCCGCTGCAGCTCAGGTGGGTTGGACTCACGGGTTCGCCAGCCTGGGGGCCCCGGGTGTAGGTGAGCGTGGGGCAGCGCTCCCAGTCGTCCGACGAAGGCTTGCTCAGCGACCAGCCGCCGTAGTGCAACATCGAGTCGACATCGTAAGGACCCGTGTGCATCAGGCCGTTGACCGGCAAGAAGTTCTCCTTGTCATAGGCGGGATCCTTGCACTCGGGGTGGTATTCCACGAACGCCGACGCGCCGACGCGGTTCTGCTCGTGCCAGAACCCGACCGTGTGGAGCATCTCGTGGATGATCGTCTTGTGAGACGGCAACCATTCGCTGGGGTTACAGTTCGGATCCGACGCACAGAAGGCAGGGGCGCACGGCAGCTTGATCTTCTGCCCATCGACCTGCATCCCGATCCCGTTCGCAGCTCCGATCTTCTTGTCCCAGCACACGAAGGTGACCTTCTTCGTGGGATTCGAGTTCTCGACGAAGCGGAGCGGTGAGGCGGCCGAGAGCTTGGCCAGCGCCTCCACGACCCGTACGCGATGGGAGATCGACATGTCCTTTTCGAAGTCGTAGTTCACGAGGGCGTAGGGCCAGCGGAGTCCCACGGGGACCGCGGCCGACCGCTGCTCGAGCATGCTCGCCGGTCCGATGGCCATGTCTTCGGCAGCCCACAGCCACCCGTCTCGTTCGAAGTACGGAATCCACTGCGGTCCGTCGTGTCCCTGCGCCAGGAGATAGTCGCGTCCGTCGTCGGGCATCGGAGGAACCTCACCCGAGTCGGGTCGCTCCGGCTGGGCGAAGTCGTCGAACGACCCCTCCTCGCCGATCTCCAGGACGATGTCCCCCATCCAGGAAGGCAAGAGCACCACGTCTTCGGCCGCCTCGATCTCCCCGGTGGCGACCTCGTCGACTTCGACCGCGCCGGGTTCCATGGGGGTGCAAGCGGCCAGGGATGCCGCTGCCAGCACGAGCGGGACGGTCAGCAACTCGGAGGAGAACTGCGCTCTGTTCTCGTGGTGCATGGGATCGATGGCCTCGGTCACATCCGTTCCCAAAACCCTCGACCGGTTTAAGCGAGGCCGAAAAAATGCCCAGCTTGTCGCCCGGATGGCCGCTGCGCCCGCTAGGACCGCGAGGAAGGCGGCGCACTGCGAGGCGGTCACCGCCGAAGAAGCGAAAGGTCGAGAGGAACAACCGCTCCAAACCGGTCGTCGATGCCTTCTTCGCATGGTGCGAAAAGACGAAGGCGTACGCGCTGGACGACAGCCCGCTCGCCAAGGGCCTGACCTACGCGCTCGACCAGCGCGAAGCGCTCCGACGCTTCTTGGCGGACGGTCGTCTGCCGATTGACGACAACGCTTCGGAGCTCCAGTTGCGCAGGCAAGCGGTCGGCCGGAAGAACTGGCTGTTCATCGCGAGCGAGGCCGGCGCGCTGGCCAACACGACCTTCGTGACGCTCTTGGCGAGCTGTCAGATGCACGGGATCGAGCCGCAAGGCGACCTGCGCGACGTCCTCTGCCTGCTCCCCGCTTGGCCGGTCTCGCGTGTCCTCGAGCTCGCCCCCGCCTACTGGAAGCAGACCCTCGAGAAGGACGAGACTCAGCGGTTTCTCGCCGAAAACGTCTTCCGCCGCATTGCCCCTCGGACCTCGGTGGCGATCGTGCAGCGGTCATCTACACGCCGTTGAGCTGCTGCGCGCTCAACGACGTCGACCCCGAAGAGTATCTCGCCGACGTCCTGCCTCGCCTCGCACGCGGTGGCGTCACGAAAGCGATGGCACGCGAACTGCTGCCCCATCGCTGGAAGGTCGCCCGGGCCGGGCGCCCGTCACCGGCCTGACCAACGCACCCTCCAAGATGCAGAACCGCCCTTCGCGGTCCCCCAGCGGGCGACCGCGGCGGTTCTGCAGGGGGGCGCGGCAGGTCACTTGCTCTCGGCCAGCACCCAGACGGGGCTTGGCTCCGGCATCCCGCGCACGCCGCGGTTGTTTCACCGGATACCGAACTTCAGCCCACACAAACCGCACTTGTACCCTCCGAAGTTCACGATCTGCGAACTTCAGCCCACACAAAGGCGACCTGCGCGACGTGCTCTGCCTGATCCCCGCTTGGCCGGTCTCGCGTGTCCTCGAGCCCGCCCCCGCCTACTGGAAGCAGACCCTCGAGAAGGACGAGACTCGGCGGCTTCTCGTCGAGAACGCCTTCCACCGCATTGCTCTCGGCCCGCACCCAGACGGGGCTCGGCTCCGGCATCCCGCGCAGTCACGACGCGGTTGTTTCACCGGATACTCGCAACTTTCGTGGTCGAGGGACGTGAAGCCCAGCGTCGAGGTGCCTTCGGGCGCACCGGGCATGGCGAGGGCCACGGCCGAGCCGTCGGGGGACATCGCCACGTCGACGGTCAGCGGAGCGTCGAGCACCCGATGCGTGTGGACGACTCTGTCCTCGATCACCGTGATCGCGACCGACGCGATCCCCGGCGTGCACCGGCCGCCCCCATCGCCGCCGTAGGGCAGCGCGTCGAAGCCGAAATCCGAGGGCCGAGCGTCGATGGGCACCGGCGCCGTGTCTTCGAGCTGGCGGCGCCAAACGGGTCGGATCGCACGAAGCGGGTCGGACCGCACGACCTTTCGCGGATCCGGGCTCGGCTTGCGTGTCGCCCCGCCGACGTGCCAAACCCGCGGCCATGCGATTTTGCTCGGCGTCCACGTTGTGCGCGGCCTCCTTGCTCGCGGCCTGTGCTCCGCCGAACGCGGCCACTCCCTATCCCGCCCAACCGCCCGAGGAGGGGGCCGCTCGTCGCGAGCCTGCGTCCGACCCCGAGCCCCAGCCGCAGGGCCTCGTGAAGTACTTCGACCGCGAGCTCGATCTGCAGCCCTTCTTGGTCGGGTACCCCTACGATCGGTTTCGACCCAGCCTGAAGACCGGCAAGGTCTTCTTCTACGAAAAGGGGGACCGCTACACCCTGCGCATGCTCGACGTCGGCTCGGCGTCCCAGGCGTGGGATCCCGCCTCGGCGCCGGCGATCAGCGACGTCGACTGGTCCAAGCGAAGCCTGTGGTCGATTCACCACCACGCGGCCACCGGCAAGCTGTGGCTGCACGCGGACGCGGGCAACGACGAGCAGATGAACCTGTGGACGCTCGACCTAAACTCGCAGTCCCTCGAGCAGGTCACCTTCCACGACTACCTGTACGGCTACGGATTCAGCGAGGACGAGCGCAAGGTCGCCTACCTCCCGCGCGCCGGCAAGAAGGCTCCGTTCTCCACCTGCCTGCGCGTGCGCGACGTGGCCTCGGGCGAAGAGCGGGAGGTCGTCTGCGACTCGCCGGCGCTGCGCTTCACCTGGTCGTCGCCCCGCTTCTCCCCCGATGGGCACGAGGTGTGGTTCAACGCCCAGATCGAGGGCGATCGCAATCGCGTCCAGCTCGTGCGCGTCGACCTGCGGGCGGCCAAGCCCAAGGTGGAGGTGATCACCAATCCCAGAAAGCCGCGCAACAGCCCGGGGACACTCGAAGATTGGATCGGCGACGAGCTCCTGTTTTTGGCCAACGACGACGGCTTCTACAACCTGTACGCCGTCTCGCGCACCAGCAAGAAGATCCGCCGGATCACCCGCTTCACCGAGGACATCGTGGGCGCCGATCTCACCGACGCGGGGGTGGTCGCCGTGCATCGAACCCCGGCCGGCTCGACGCTGGTGCTGGTCGACCCCCGCACCGGCACGGTGCTCGACCGCAAGGCGATGCCGGGATCGGTCGACCTCCTCGACGCCCACGGCAACCTCGCGATCATCGAGCAGGAGTCGCCCGACATCGTCCACGAGGCGTACGCGGTGGACGTCTCGAGCGGCAAGCTGGTCTTGCACGAGATCTTGGCGCTGCCCGAGGCGCTGGAGGCGAAAGTCGTGCAGTGCAAGGCGACGCCGGTGAAGATCCCCACCTTCGACGTCGATCCGCAGACGGGCAAGACCCGCTTGCTGCACGCCTTCTTGCTCGAGCCGCGTGTACCCCCCGAAAACCCGTCGCAACGCCTCGGCCTCATCACCGCCTTCTAC
>CAZYSW010000103.1:0-14306 GCA_964650105.1 uncultured Nannocystaceae bacterium | reverse complement strand
TGACACGGCCTCGATCCCGATCGCCAGCGCTTCGCCGTCGATCTCGTCGGCGGTGTGGTGCGGGCAGCCCAGCGCAGCGTCGCTCTGGTGCGGGCGGTGCTCGATCGCCTCGGCCAGCGTCTCGGCCTTGATGATCTCGGTCAGCACCGGGTCCGTCGCGACCTCGGCCAATGCGCCGTCGCACGCCAGCGTGAGCCGGATCCGCTGGCTGACGTCGAGGCCGGCCTGCTTGCGGAGGTTCTGCACCCGATTGATCACCTCGCGCGCCAGCCCCTCGCGGTGCAGGGCCTGGTCGATGCGAGTGTCGAAGACCACGGTGAGCCCTTCGGCCGCCTCGGCTGCACGATCGCCGGCCACCTCCCGGACCACCACGATGTCCTCCCCCACCAACGTCTCGCCGGCGACCTCCAGGCTGCCTCGCTCCACGAAGCTCTGGATCGCCGAAGGTGGCAGGTCGGCCACCGCGGCAGCAACCTCCTTCATCTTCTTGCCCAGCCGCTTGCCGAGCGTCTTGAAGTTCGCCTTGGCGCGCAGCGTGACCAGATCGCGATCGTCGGCCCCGATCTCCAGGTGCTTGACGTTGAGCTCGCCGGTGAGATCGTCGGCGTGGGCTTCGATCGCGCGGCGGATCTCCGGGTCGGGGCTCGCCACCGTGACCCGCGGCAGCGGCCGGCGAACCGCCACGCGCGCGCGCTCGCGAATTGCCATCCCGAGCCCCACCGCCTGTCGCACCGCCGCGACCTCGGCTTCGAGCCGCTCGTCCCGCAAGCTGGCGTCGACTTCGGGGTAGCGCAAAAAGTGTACGCTGTCGGCTCCCTGTGCGGCCAGGCCGGGATCGACCACCAGGCGCTGGTACAGCCACTCGCTGAAGAACGGCATCACCGGTGCGATCGCGGTCCCGACCGTGACCAGCACGCGGTACAAGGTGGCGTAGGCCTCCGCCTTGTCGCGGTCGTCGGAGGGCGACGATCCCTTGCCACGCCAGTAGCGACGCCGCCCGCGGCGGATGTACCAGTTGTTGAGATCGTCGCAGATCCTCTGGAACGCCGGCACCAAGTTGGACAGAGCGTAGGTGTCGAGCTCCGAGCGCATCTCCCCCACGAAGCCCTCCAACCGGCTGAGGATCCAGCGATCCAGGGCCGCGCGCGGTCGCACCTCGAAGTCGGTCGCCGACGGTGACCACCCGTCGGCTCGAGCGTAGGTGACCAGGAAGTTGTAGGCGTTCCACAGGGGCAAGACGACCATCCGTACGGTGTCGCGAACCCCCCGCTCCGAGAAGCGCATCGGCTCGGCCTTGACCGCGGCGCTGTTGATCAGATAGGCGCGCAGCGCATCGGCTCCGTACGCCCGGACCACGTCCATGGGGTCGGGGTAGTTCTTGAGCCGCTTGGACATCTTCTTGCCGTCCTCGGCCAGCACCAACCCGTTGACGATCACGTTCTTGAACGCGGGGCGATCGAACAGCGCGGTCGCCAGCACGTGCAGGGTGTAGAACCATCCCCGGGTCTGATCGAGCCCTTCGGCGATGAAGTCCGCCGGGAGGTTCTGCTCGACGTAGGCCTTCTTGGTCTCGTCGAACGGATAGTGGTTTTGGGCGTACGGCATGCTGCCCGACTCGAACCAGCAGTCGAACACCTCCTGGACACGCCGCATGACGCCCCCGGGCGTGGTCTTGGACGGAAAGGTGATCGGGTCGATCGTCTCGCGGTGCAGATCGGTGATGGTCCCCGGCTCGAGCCCCGCGAGCTGCTCGAGCTCCCGGATCGACCCCACGCACACCAACTCCTGCGGATTCTCGTCACAGCGCCAGATCGGCAAAGGCGTGCCCCAGTACCGATTTCGGGCCAGGTTCCAGTCGCGGGCGGCCTCGAGCCAGTTGCCGAACCGACCGCTTCCGACGTGCTCGGGCACCCAGTGGATCTGCCGGTTGTAGCGCACCAGCTTGTCCCGCAGCGGTTCGACCTTCATGAACCAGGTCGACAGCGCCATGTACAGGAGCGGTTGGTCGGTGCGATAGCAGTGCGGGTAGGGGTGGACGATAACGTCCTGGTCCACGACCTTCCCCTCGGCCTTGAGCTTTTGGATGATGCCCTTGTCGGCGTCCTTGACGAACTGCCCCGCGAAGTCGGGAACGCTGTCGTCGAAGATCCCCTGTAGGCTGACCGGCATCACCATCGGCAGGCCTTCCTTTTGGCCCACCTGATAGTCCTCTTCACCGAAGGCCGGCGCCTGATGGACGATGCCGGTGCCGCTGTCGGTCGACACGTACTCGGCCCCGACCACCCGAAACGCCCACCGGCTCCCGTCGGGTCGCGTGCGCTTGTCGGCGAAGTAGTCGAACAACGGATGATAGGGACGACCCACCAACTCGCTGCCCTTGATGCGCTGAAGCTCGGTGGTGGCCCCCACCTTGCCGCGCGCCTGGTAGTCGGCGAGACGACCGGGCTCGAGGTACGCCACTTCGCCGGTCTGTTCGACCCGCACCTTGACGTACTCCAGGTCGGGGTGCACCGCGAGCGCCAGGTTGCTGGGGAGGGTCCAGGGCGTGGTGGTCCACGCCCACAAGTACGCGTCTTCGTCCTCCAGGCGAAAGCGCACCGTCAGGCTGGGATCTTGCCGTCGCTTGTGGCCCTCCTTGCGGGTCTCCGGATCGCGCTCCTGGGGACCGAGGGCCACCTCGAAGTTGGACAACGGGGTGCCCAGAGCCGGCGAGACCGGCTGTACCCGGTAGCTCTCGTAGATGTAACCGTCGTCCCACAAGCGCTTGAAGACCCACCAGACGGTCTCCATGAACGACGGGTCCATCGTCTTGTAGTCGTTTTCGAAGTCCACCCACCGCGCCATGCGGCGCACGGTCGTCTGCCACTCCTTGGTGAAGCGCAGCACACCCGCCCGGCAGGCGGCGTTGAACTTGTCGATGCCGTACGCCTCGATCTCGGCCTTGCCGTGTACGCCGAGCTCGTTCTCGACCAGGCTCTCGATGGGCAGCCCGTGGCAGTCCCACCCGAAGCGGCGCTCGACCGCGTAGCCGAGCATCGTCTGATAGCGAGGAACGATGTCCTTGATCGTCCCCGGCAGGATGTGTCCGTAGTGCGGCAGGCCCGTGGCGAACGGCGGGCCGTCGTAGAAGACGAAGGCCGGGCGATCGGATCGGCCCGACGCCGCCTCCGCGCCCTCGCGTAAGCTCCGCCCCTCCACGTCGTTGTCCGCCCACAGACGAAGGATGCTCTCCTCCAGGGCCGGTAGATCGAGCTGTGCGGGCGGCGCTTGCAGGGTCGAGGGTTGCGAATCGCGGACGGCCATCGCGTGCTCCGAAGCGGCGGTGAGCCCCGTGCATGGCCTGCCGACGGCCCCCGGTCAAGCCCCGGCCGGCGCCATGCCGACGGCCGGCGCCACCGTCCGCGACCGCGGTGCCCGTGCAGCCGCCGACGACCGTGATCGCGTCGCGATCACGACCTTCCGACCAACGCTGTGCGGCGAGCGCAGAGCCTCGTGGGACGCGAGGGCGGCGGGGCGCTCCCGCCGATCACGGCACCCCGCCGCGTCCTCGGCCACGCCGTGCTCCACCGCGACGGTGCGACCCGGCGGCCGTTCACCCTCCGTCCGGGGTCCCGTCGAGTCACGTCCCGGCCTCGGGAGCGAAGCCCTGGTGAACGGTTGCACTGTCGGTGGACGAACCGTCACGGGCTCGACCCGCTTCACTGCCTCGGCGATCGCCACATCGCCCGAGCTCGCATCGCTGCGGCGTAGGCATCGGACGCGCCGATGTTCCGGACCTCGAAGCGACTCCACCACGTGGGGTCGGTGCCGGATCGCTCCTGGACCATGGTCACGCCGAATGTTTCAGGGTGCCTGATGACCAGGCTCACGCGTCATATTCCTAACTTCCCCCCCCAAACCGCCCGGGAACCGCGTCCGGGCCGCCGCAGCTCGTCCCTCGGCAATTGCTCGGAATCGGGCCTCGGGGGTATGCTGCGCTCGTTCGACAGGAAGTCGTCATGAAGCTGAAGCTCTTCCCTGCCTGCGCCCGCGGCCTGAGTGCCGTCGGCCTCTCGATGCTGGCCCTCACCGGGTCGGGGTGCTCCGACGACGGTAAGGATCCCACCGGCGGCGACCTGCGCCCGTTCCGGACCGACTGGGTCGCGGAGGTCGACATGGAGTTCCCCTACCTGAGCGCGGACGGGGTCGAGCAGATCAGCTCGATCACCATCGGCGGACGCGAGAGCTCGGACAACTTCGCCAACCGCGGCGACGTCATCGTGAACTTCGACGGCCCGCCAAACCGGATCAAGATCGAGGTCCGCCGCTTCACGATGGCCAAGAACGAGGCCATGGCCATGGAGGACTTCGCGAAGCTGCAGCTCTGGGCGTTCACCGGATCGTCGCTCAGGCCGCCCAGCCAGCTCGACGCCGCGAACGACTGCACCAAGGGCGAGGCGTGGCAGAACGACTGCGAGGTGCGGATCTACTTCGACGGTCAGACTCAGATCGCCCGCTCGGGCGCGGACCTTCGGGTCACGCTGCCGGCGAATTACCGCCGGACGATCAGGGTGGTCACCGAGGACAACGTCGCCGACGACGACTACCACAACCGCGGGAACGTCTGCGTCGAGAACCTGGCGGGCACGGCCGACATCGACGTCGAGAGCGCCCTGGTCTTCGTGACCCTCGCCGACGAAATTACGCCGATGCCGCAGTGCGAGTCCTACGCCATCGAAAACGGCGAGGATCCGAAGGCGTTCATCGAGGAGTGCGATCAGGCCGTGGACGCCGAAGGCAACCCGGCGCCCTGGAATCCCATGTGCACCTGCATGGCCCAGGTCGGAGATTTCGGCCGCGTTCGGGTCACCAGCCAGGGGTCGGATGCCACCGACATCACCGTCGACGTCCCCGACGGGCTGTGGACCCGCGTCATCGCGGAGAACCAGGGCATGATGCAGATGAAGGCGGGGGAGCACTGCACCGCCACGGTGACCATGAACAACTACGTCGTCGACGACACCATCGGCGGCGAGTCGGGCCGCGACCCCTGGCGCAACCTGGGCACCGCCAACTATCCCGGGATGCCGGCGGTCAACGGTGCGGGCTACTCCCTTCAGGTCACGTCCGCCAACTGTGCCCCGGTCTCGGCGACCGAGTCGCCCGAGGACTTCGATCCAGCGGCCGAAGATCAAGAAAGCGCCGAGCGGGGCAACATCCAGGTCTGCACCGATTGCATCCGGGCGCGGAGCTGCGAAGAGCTGCTTCCCGGGATCTGATCAGACGGGGCGCGGTTCGGGCAGCCCGGGGGGCAGGCGCTCGACGAGCAGGGCCCCCCGGATGTACCGCGCATCGCCTTCGAACGCGCCCGGCCGGCCGCCGACCACGATGAGCTGACCTTCGCGGCGCACGGCGGACTCGGCACCCGCCCGCGCCTGCTCGGGGGTGCAGCGCACGACCACGAGCATCGGGCCGCTGAGCTCGAGCTCGGGGACGGGCCAGTCCACCGCGAACAGGGCCGGCGCCAGGTAGATCGCCCGATCCCCCGCACGCTCGAGCACCCCCCCGGGGCACCACGTCTCGACGTTCGCGTGGCTCGACCACCGCGCGTGTGCCTCCAAGAAACGATCCCGAACCTCGGGCTCCACCGGCCCCGCGAACGACCCATGGGCCGTGGCAGGCCCCATGCTCGCGCCGACCCACAGCCTTCGCAGGTGACGCTGAAGGAGGTCGACCGGACCCACGACGTAGGCCGTCTTCACCCCTCGGGGGTCCCGTCCCGTCCGGCGCAGGCAAGTTCGGGCGAGCACGTAGGCCGAAAGCTCGCGATCGGCATGCTCGTCGACGATCGCCACGCGCGGGCCGGGTGGAGCCACGCCGACCAGCGGCCACCGTCCGGGGTCGCTCGCGTCGACGTCGACTTGCGAGTGCCACGCGCTCGATCCGGACGAACGCCACGGCTCGGTTGGCGACGGCTCGGAGGCGACGGTCAGGACCGACGCATCCAGCATGCCCTCCAGCGCGTGAGCGAGCCCCGCGAGCAGCTCGATGCCCGCCGAGCACGCCCCGGGCTCGTGCTGCACGTGGACGTGGCGACCTTGCCGGAGATGGCGCCACGCCAGGTCGATGCTCTCGAGCGGCTGCAGGCGGCGCTCGACGATGCGCACCGGCACCCCGCCGTACTCGCGGAACCGCTCCTGTCGCAGCCGACCGAGGCGCACCTGCAACGCGCCGATGAGCTGCTCGCGATCCCACGCCACCAGCATCAGCTCGGTCGCCAGCGCGGTGGCGATGGCATCGGCGTACAGGGCCACCCGCTCCGACAGCTCGCCCCCGAGCGCCCGAGCGGCCGCCGCAATGCGTTCGGGACGTACCGAGCTCACCGCAGCGCCATGATCACCGCAGCCGAGACACCCACGCCGATGGCGATGCCGGCCGCCACCGCGAGGGCGACCGTTCGGCTCCCCGACGGAGCCGGCGGCTCTTCGGGCTCTTCGGGCACCGCCACCGCAACCGGCTCCGACTTCATGAGCTCCACGTCCTGGTGTCGGGGCGGGATGCGACCGTCCAGGCGCCGCGAGATCGCGCCGAGCTTCTCGATGAGCTCCTCGAAGCTCGGACGAACGTCGGGCCGACGGCTCATCATCCTCCGGCACAGATCCGACAGCTCCTCGTCGAAACCGGCGATCTCCAGCTTGAGCTGGGGACGTTCGGCCTTGAGGTGACGGCGTACGACCGCCGTGTAGTGATCGTCCTGGCCGCCCTTGCGAAACGGCGGGTGGCCGCTGCACATGTGATACAGCGAGCACCCGAGCGCGTAGACGTCGACTCGCGAGTCGACTTCCTCGCCCATCGCTTGCTCGGGCGCGAGGTAGTCGGGCGTGCCGACGAACACGCCGGTCGCGGTGATGGAGAGGTCTTCTTGCAGGGCCTTGGCGAGGCCGAAGTCGGTGACCTTGACCGCCCCCTGCGTGGTGACGACCAGGTTGGAAGGCTTGACGTCGCGATGGACCACGCCGGCCCGCTGCGCCTCGGCCAGCCCGATCGCAGCCTGGCGGATGGCCTCGGCGGCGTCTCCGGGGCGCAACGGCCCGCGCTTTTTCAGCGCCTGCCCCAAATCCTCGCCATCGAGGAACTCCATGGCGAGGAACGGTCGGTTCTCGTGCTCACCGATGGCGTAGATCTGGACGATGTTCGGGTGGTTCATCGCGGCGAGCGATCGTCCCTCGCGCAAGAACCGCGTCTTGAACTCCGTCGATTCGCGGTGCTTGGCGCCCAGGATCTTGAGGGCGACGCGTCGGCCGAGCGCCTCGTCGACGCCCTCGAAGACCTCGCCCATCGCTCCCTTGCCGAGCAAGCCCACGACCTTGAACTGGCCGATGCTCTCGGGCGTCTCCGCCATCGTTCGCAGGGGAAGCTATCACGGCGGCCGCGGCACGGGCTATGCCGGGCGCGCGGAGTCGAGGCCGCCCGGCCATGCTCCGACGGCTCGAGGCTCGCGACGCACGAGCGCAGCGCCACGGTCGTCCCACCGCCCACCGAACCTGCCGCGGCCCGGCCCGGCGCGCAAGCAGCGCAACGTCGAAATCGTCGGCGGAACATCGATCCACGGCGCCCGGAGAGCCGTGGGACGCGAGCGCGGGCGTCGACGCCCGGACCGTCGCCTCGACCCGGGCCGGCACCCGCGACCCGACGCCCCGTCGACCCCGACGGGGTGCGCGACGGTCGATCCCACCACCGGTCCCGCTCGGCGATCATCCGTCGAAATCGGACGCGGGGTTTTCGAAGCGCGTGTGCTTGCCGACGAAGGTGAGGTGCACGGTCCCCGTAGGGCCGTTGCGCTGCTTGCCGATGATGATCTCGGCCTGGCCCTCGACCGCTTTGCGCTTTTCTTCGTCGGTGATGTACCGCTCCTCGCGGTAGATGAACATGATCAGGTCCGCGTCCTGCTCGATGGCACCGGACTCGCGAAGATCGGAGAGCTGCGGGCGATGGTCAGCGCGGCTGTCGACCCCGCGGTTGAGCTGCGACAGCGCGAGGACGGGGAGCTCGAGCTCCTTGGCCAGAGCCTTGAGGCCCCGCGAGATCTCGCTGATCTCCTGCTCGCGAATGTCGTAGTGGCCTCGGCCACCCCGGCATAGCTGCAGGTAGTCGACGACCACCAGACCCAGCGGCGGCCGCTTGCGATCTCCGCTGCCGGGCTGGACCGGGAAGATGCTGCGATCCTGCCGGAACCGGCGGGCGCGGGCCCGGATCTCCAAGATGGTGGGCGCGGCGCTCTCGTCGATGAACAGCGGTGCCTTGTAGAGGCGATCGGCGGCGCGGACCAGCGAGGCGAACTCCTGCTCCACCAGTCGGCCGCCGCGCAGCTTGCTGGCGTCGACGCGCGCCTCGCTGCACAGGATACGTTCGATGAGCTGGCTCGCGCTCATCTCCAGGCTGAAGAACAGGACCGGGTACTGCGGTGGTCGTTCCTCTTCGGGCAGGTGGCGGTGTCGATCCTGCAAGATGCAGGCGTGCTGGGCGAGGTTGAGGGCCAGCGCCGTCTTTCCCATCGACGGGCGGGCGGCCAGGATCACCAGGTCGCCGGGCTGCAACCCGCCGGTCATCTCGTCGAGCTTGGTGAAGTGCGTGGGGACGCCGGTGATCGGGTTCTTGAGCTTGGCCCGCTCGGTGATGTTCTCGAAGACGCCGTGGATCAGCTCCTTGGCGGAGACGTAGCCGCCCCGGCGCCCCGACTGGTTGACCTCCAGCAGGCGCTTTTCGGCCGCGTCGATGAACGCGTCCACGTCTTCGAGGTCGTTGCGCCCCTCTTCGGCGATCTCCTGGGCCGCCACCACCAGGTTGCGCACTGCCGCAGCCTGTCGGATGAGCTCGGCGTGGTGGGCGATGTTGTGGCTGGTGGCATAGCGCTCGGTCAGCTTGCCGAGCCCTTCGATGCCGCCGATGAGACCGAGCTGCTCGGTGGTGCGAAGCTGGTGCTCGAGCGTGACGATGTCGATGGGCTCGCCACGATCCGCGAGCTTGCGCATGGCGGAGAACACCGCCTTGTAGGCCGGAACGTAGAAGTCGTCCTCGTCGACGATCGTGACGACCTCGTTGAGGGCATCGTTGCGGAGCAACACCCCTCCGAGCACGGAAGCCTCGGCCTCCTTGTTGTGGGGCAACGGACGCGCCATCGGAGTCCGTCAGTCTGCCCAAACTCTGCGGGGTCGCGCAATGTTCCCGCGGTCCACCCGCGGGCCGTGCTAGCTTTCTTCGCGGGTCATGGGCGACTCACGGGGCGAGGCTTCGCACGAAACGTCGGTCAACGCGCGAGACGACGGTCTGGACACGCTGTGCACGCGCGACGGAGCCCCTGCGCCGGGCGACGTCGAGCGTGATCGCGTCCGCGCCGCCCTGCGCCAGGAGCTGTTCGGGGAGATCTCCCCACCTCCGCGCATCGGGCGTTATCACATCCTGTCGGTGCTCGGTCGCGGCGGCATGGGCATCGTGTACCGAGCGCGCGATCCGGAGCTCGATCGGGACGTGGCCGTCAAGGTCATGTCCGTCACCAGCACCAGCGGCGCGGCGCGCCTGCGGCGGGAGGCCCAAGCGATGGCGCGGCTGTCCGATCCGCACGTGGTGCAAGTGTTCGAGGTGAGCGAGGACGGCGGCGAGTTGTACGTGGTCATGGAGCTGGTGCAGGGAGGATCGCTTCGCGACTGGCTGAGCACGCCCCGAACCTGGCAGGAGATCGTCGACATCTTCGTGGGCGCGGGCCGGGGTCTGGCCGCGGCCCATGCCGCCGATCTCGTCCACCGCGACTTCAAGCCGGAGAACGTGCTGGTCGGTGCGGACGGCAGGCCGCGCGTCGTCGACTTCGGTCTGGTGCGCGCGGCGGGGTCCGTGCTCACCGAGGAGGACATTCCCGTCGACGAGCCGTCGACGCGCAGCCTCGGGGAGCGCCTCACCCTCACCGGAACCGTGATGGGGACCCCCGCCTACCTGTCTCCCGAGGCGATCAAGAACGAGGCGGTGACGCCATTGTCGGACCAGTTCAGCTTTTGCGTGTCGCTGTACGAGGCGCTGTACGGTCGGCGCCCGTTCGAGGCGCGCAGCTTCATCGGCCTGGCGCACCGCATCATGGAGACGACGATCCCGCCGCCGCCGGTGTCGTCTCCGGTGCCGCGTCGCCTGTTCGCCATCCTCGAGCGCGGTCTCGCCCGCGACCCGCGGCAACGCTTCCCCTCGATGTGGGACCTGGTCGCCGCGCTCGAGCGGGAGCGGACGTCCCCGCGAAGGCGGCGGGTGGCGTACGTGCTGGGCCTGAGCACCGTCGCGTTGGCGGCGTTCACCTGGACGGGCGCCGCGCGCTCGCCGAGCAAGGCGTGCGGTTCGGGACCCGACGAGGGGTTCGCCGCCGCATGGAACGAGACGCAGCGCCGGACGGTGCGCACTGCCGTCGTCGCGGCCGGGATGTCGTACGGCGAGGACACGTTCGAGCGCATCGCCGCGCGTCTCGACGAGCACGCCCGACGATGGAGGGACGCCCGCGCGACGCTGTGCGGAGACGCGGACGAGTTGCCGGCGCGCGAGGTCGATCGCCGCTGGGCCTGCCTGGAGGCCAGCTCGAGGGCGGCGACCAAGCTCGTGCATGCGCTGAGCGAGGGGCAGCCCGATGCGGTGCGCAACGCCGTGCAAGCGGCCGACAACCTCCCGGCTCCCGGCGACTGCCTCACCGAGGCTCGAGCCTGGGCGGACCACGATGACGAGGCCGAGGTCCGCCGCACGCTGGCCCAGGCCGAGGTGCTCACCCACCTCGGCGCCTTCGACGAGGCCCGCACCATGATCGCCGAGGTGGCATACCTCGCCGAACGCAGGGGCGATGTGCGGGCGCTCGCGCTGGCCTGGACCTCGCTGGGGTACATCGCCTATCGCCGCAGCGACCTGGACGACGCGGCGTCGTACTACGAGCGGGCCCACTATGCGGCGATGGAGGCGGACGATCCTCGCACCACCGGCGACGCGGCCCTGGGCATGGCCAGAGTCGAGCTGGCGCGCCGCAACCTCGGCGAGCAAACCGAGACCTGGCTGGCGCGAGCACGGGCCGCGTTGCTGCGGCATGGCCAAGCGCTGGGCTCGGTGCTGCACTACGAGGGCGAGCTCTTCTTGGCCCGCGGCGATCACCAGCAGGCCGAGGCGCGCCTGCAAGCGGCGGTGCAGGCCCACCGCGAAGAGGGGAACACGCGGGGAACCGCTTCGGATCTGCAATCGCTCGCCCGCCTGGATCTCGAGCGGGGGCGCTTCGCTTCGGCGCGCGAGCGGGTGCTCGAAGCCCGCGCCCTGATGGTCGGGGAGCTGGGCGACAACCACCCCGAGCTGGCGGTGTTCGAGACGACGCTGGGGGGCATCGCTCAGATGGAGCGGCAGGTCGAGCCCATGATCGAGCATGCCCGCCGCGCGCTGCAGCTCGTCGAGGGCGCCTACCCCGAGGACCATCCCGCGGTGGCCGATGCGATCGGCAACATGGGCGCGGTGCTGGCGACCGCGGGGCGATTCGAGGAGGCCGCCACCCACTTCGAGCGGGCCATCGGCCTCACCGAGGCGCGCTTCGGGCCGCGTCACCACGAGCTGCTCACCATGCTCGAGAACCTGGGACAGCTCAGGCTGATCCAGGGCGAGACCGACGAGGCGCGCGAGATCCTCGAGCGCGCGATCGTCATCGCCGAGCAGACGGTGGGCACCGATCACCCGCAGACCATGCACCTGCGCGAGAACATGTCGCGGGTCTTGACGATCACGGGCCTGATCTCCGAGGCGATCGAGCTCTTGGAATCGATGTCGTCGAGCATCTCGGCCGATGATCGCTACGGTTCGCACCTGCGCGCCAGCGTCCACAACAACCTGGCGGTGGCCTACAGCGAGCGTGGAGACTACGTACGCGCGACCGAGCACGCCGAACAAGCCCTGGCCGTCTGGGAGTCGGCCGAGCATCCCAATGCCGCGCTGACGTCCGGCGCCAAGGTCAACCTCGCCAACATGCTGCTGGACACCAACGAGGATCTCGGGCGCGCCGAGTCGCTGTTGCTCGAGGGGCTCGAGGGCTTCGAAGCCGCGTACGGGAGCGATCACCCCGACGTGGCCGATGCCCACCTCGGGCTGGCCCGCGTGTACCTGGCGACCGGGAACGACGACGCCGCCGCGCGTCATGCCTCGCGGGCGGCCGAGGTGTGGACGGCCGCGGGATACGATCCCGCGGCCGCGGCCGGGGCCCAGTTCCTGCACGCGAAAGCGATCTACGCCCGTTCACCCGCGCGCGCGCGAGCGCTCGCCCGACAGGCCCGCGCCACGCTGGTGGAGCGACAGCAAGACGGCCTGGTCCGAGCCATCGATGCCTGGCTGGCGAAACGGGGCTAGTTGCGGTTTGCCCCGCCGCCGGGCGTTCTCGGCCCACGCAACGGCGCGGGCCTCCGCTAACCGCGGCGGGCCCGAACGATGAGCTCCTGGCCGTCGGTGTTGAAAGGGGCACCGTCGAAACCGCCCCGGATGTCGACGTCGACGAAGCCGGCTTCCTGCAGGAGCGCCCGAATGTCCCCCGGATACAAATAGGACAGCTCGAGGCAGTGCAGGTGAGCAGACAACACGCGACCGGTTGCGTCGTAGCGATCATAGCGCAACCTCGACGACAGGCGCTGGTTGGGTGTGTCGTAGGTGGTGCAGTCCGACAGGGTCACGCGCCCGCCTTCGGGGAGCGCGCGCTCCGATCTCCAGCGCCAGACGCCCGACAGCGCACCGCTGTTTTGGCCCATGAACTCGAGCGAGGGATGAAAGACGCTGAAGGTGAGCACGCCGTTTTGGCGCAGATGCTCCCGACACGCCGCCAGGCAGGCGCGCTGATCGTCGCGCGTCACGTTGTGCAGAAAGCCGCGAAACGGGATCTGCACCACGGCGAAGCGCGTGGTCAGGCGAAACGTCCGCATGTCGCCCTGCTCGACCACCACGCGCGCCCGAACCTCGGGCGGCTCCCTGGCCAGGCGTCGGCGCAGCGCCTCGAGCATGCGATTCGAGGTGTCGAGCCCGTGGACTTCGAAGCCCGCCCGGGCCAGCGGGAGCAGCGTCCGTCCCGTGCCGACGCCCAGCTCGAGCACCGGCCCACCTTCTTGCCGGGCGAGATCCAGGTAGAACTCGACGTCGCTGTCGCCCGCGTCGAGCGGATGGAACAGGTCGTAGATCTCGGGATCGTAGGTGTCGTCCATCGGCCGCCCCTGTCCACCGCGAGCGGGCGCGCCCGTCAGCATATCAGACGGGCACGCGCCCCCGGCAAAAGGGCGCCGAACGCCGAGCCCGGCCAGGGGCCGGGCACGGGTGGGACACGGGGCTACGACGCGACGCCGAATCAGATGCCGACGACGTTGACCTTCAACGCCACGTTCACGTCGGCGCTGAAGCGGACGTTCACCTCGTAGGTGCCCGCGGCTCGCAAGGGCTCGTCGAGCTGGATCAGCCGGCGATCGACGGTGATGTTCTGCATCGCGAGCGCGTCCGCGACGTCGCGCGCGCTGACCGAGCCGAACAGCTTTCCGTCCTTGCCCACCTTGCGGGCGATCGAGACGCTGGTGCCCTGAAGCTGGTCGGCGATCTTCTTGTGCTCGGCCTTGATCCGCTCCTGCTCCCTCGCGATCGCCCGCTTGTGGTGCTCTTGCTGGGCGACGTTGCCCCGCGTGGCGAGCAGCGCCATGCCCCGGGGAATGAGGTAGTTGCGGCCGTAGCCGGGCCGGACACGCACGACCTCGCCGGCGCGTCCGAGCTTTTCAACGTCCTGCGTGAGGATGACGGACATCATGGACATGTCGATCCCCTCCTCACGACGTGTACGGCAGCAGGGCCAGCATCCGGGCGCGCTTGATCGCCTTGGTGAGCTGTCGCTGCTGGCGCGCGGTGAGACCCGAGATTCGGGCCGGAACGATCTTCCCGCGATCGGTCAGGAAATTCTTGAGCATCTGCGGGTTCTTGTAGTCGATGACGAGCTCCTTGTCGGCCGCCACGAAGCGCTTGCGACGAGCCTCGCCCTTCTTGTCGTCGGTCATTGGTCCTCATCCTCCTCGTCGCCGGAACGGCCACGACGACCACGCGGCCGACCCTGGTCGTCTTCGTCCTCGTCGTCGTAGTCGTAGTCCTCGTCGGACGCCTCGCGCTCTCGGCGAGCCGCCGCCTCGGCCTGTCGACGCGCCTCCTCCTCGGCGGCCCGCTGACGCGCGACCTCGTCGGGGTCGGGACCGGGGTCGGACGCGGCCGCGACGAGCTCCTCGGTGACCTCGCTGGGGCGCGCATCGGGGTCGACGTCC